>JAGQTW010000072.1 GCA_020438785.1 Mycobacterium sp.
CACCCTCGAGATCGTCAAGCACCGCCGAGATCGAACGCATGTTTGAAGCATAGGCCTACCCGCCGACACCCGCCGAGGTTATCCACAGCCCCAAAAATCCATCCACAGAACACAATTGGATGACTTGACAGATCACTCCTCGAGTGATCGACACAGCCGCTCGGCAGCCGCCAGGTAGTCCTCGATGAACTCCAGCACGACCTCGCGGGCGGGCTTCACCTTGTTCATCAGGCCGACGCCCTGCCCCACGAAGTAGGTCGCCAACTGCTGGGCGCCTGGATGCCCGCCCTCGGCCAGCTTGTCGATGCGGCGCAGCACCGGCTCGGAGATCATCGACTGCAAGGGCAGCGGCAACGGCTGACGGCCACCCGGATTCGGCAGCCAGGCGTCGGTCCAGTCCGAGCGGAGCTGCCGCGACGGCTTTCCGGTGCGCCCGGCCGAACGCACGGTGTCCCGCGACGTCGCCGCCAGCATCTTCTGCACGGTGTGCGGTGCGGTCTCGGCCTCCTCCGTCGTCAGCCACACCGAACCGGTCCAGGCGCCCGCGGCGCCCAACGCCACCGACGCCGCCATCTGCCGGCCCGTCACGATGCCGCCGGCCGCCAGCACCGGCACCGACTTGCCCAACTCCGCCATCGCTTCGATCACCTCGGGGATGAGCACCAGAGTCGTCACCTCGCCGCAGTGCCCGCCAGCCTCGGTGCCTTGCGCGACAATGAGATCCACGCCCGCGTTCACCTGCTTGATGGCGTGCTCCTTGGCGCCGACCAGCGCCGCCACCGGAATCCCGGTCTGCTTGCCCGCCTTGATCATGTAGTCCGGCGGCACGCCGAGGGCGTTGGCCATCAACTTGATCGGGTGGTTGAGCGAGATCTCCAGCAGGCTCTGGCCGGTGTCGCCGCCAAGCGACGACGGCGCGATCCGCGGCTCGTCGTCGACGTCGATGTCGTGGGCGGCCAGCAGCTCCCGGACGAAGCTGTGGAACTCCTCCGGAATGCGTTCGGCGAGTTGGCCGAACGACAGGTTCTCCCCCTTGCCCTCGTACTTGGCCGGCACGATGATGTCGACGCCGTAGGGCTTGCCCTTCACCTGCTCGTCGATCCAGGTGAGCTCCTGGTCGAGCTGGTCCGGCCGGAACGCGACGCCGCCGAGCACACCGAACCCGCCGGCGTTGGTCACCGCGGCGACGACGTCGCGGCAGTGGCTGAAGGCGAACAGCGGAAAGTCGATGCCGAACTGATCGCAGATCTCTGTCTTCACAGAGCCCAGTATGCGCCGGGGGTTATCCGCTCAGGCCCGCAGTGGCGCGAACGCGAACTCGGACAGACCATCGGCCGGTTGCACCGCGGCCCGGAACCCGAGCGACTCGGCGGCGCGGGCCGGGTCGGCGACGATGTGGCGGACGTCGCCACTGCGGTACTGGCCGGTGACTACCGGCGCCGGTCCCCCACGCGCCTCGCACAGCCGGCTCGCGACATCCATGATCGAGATCGGCCGCCCCGAGCAGACGTTGGCCGCCAGAAAGCCGCCGCCATCCGAACCGACGGCCGCCACATTGGCCGCGGCGACGTCGTCAACGTGCACGAAGTCGCGCATCTGACCGCCGTCCTCGAAAACCCTTGGTGGTTGGCCCTTCTCGAGGGAAGACCGAAAGATCGCGGCCACCCCGGAATAGGGCGTGTCCCGCGGCATCCCGGGGCCGTAGACGTTGTGGTAGCGCAACGCGACCACCGCGCCACCCGCGGATTCCGACCAGGCCAGCGCGTAATGCTCCTGTGCGGTCTTGCTCGCGGCGTAGAGGCTGCGTGGTGCCAGCGGTGCGTCCTCGTCCACCAGCCGCCAGGCCAGCTCCTCGCCGCCGACCGGGCAGCGGTGCTCGAAGCGCCCGGCGTCCAGATCCGCCCGGGTGCGGGGCAGCGGGTCGACGACCCCGTGCACCGGACAGGAGTAACCACCCTGGCCGTAGACCACCATCGACGACGCCAGGACCAGACGCTGCACGCCTGCGGCGAACATCTGCGCCAGCAGCACCGCGGTGCCGTAGTCGTTGTGGCTTGCGTACGACGGCGCGTCCGCGGCATCGACCCCGGCCCCCACCACCGCGGCCTGATGACACACGACGTCGATCCCGGCCAGCAGCGGGGCCAGCGCGTCACCGTCCCGCACGTCGACCCGCAGGCACCCGTCGGGCAGCGTCGCTCCGGGGCCGTGCGCGGCGGGCAGCATCGCGTCCAACGCGACGACCTCGTACCCGGCGGCGAGCAGCGCCGCCCACACCCGGCCGCCGATGAAACCGGCGGCGCCGGTCAGCAGCACCCTCACGGCAGGTCGAACGGCAACTCGACACCCTCGTGCGCCAGGCAGTGTGTGCACACCCGGTCGGAGGTCAGCTGGTCGATCGCCTCGTGCACCAGCTTCTTGAACGGCACCAGGTTCTTCTCGAACTCGGCGAACACGTCGATGGCCCGCACGCCGCCGCCGGTCTCGATACCGGCGTCGAGGTCGGTCACCAAAGCGATTGCCGCGTAACACATCTCCAGTTCCCGGGCCAGCACCGCCTCGGGATACCCGGTCATGTTGATCAGCGTGAACCCCTCACGCGCGAACCAGTTGCTCTCGGCGCGGGTGGAGAACCGCGGACCCTGCACCACCACCATGGTTCCGCCGTCGACCACGCCGGGCAGGCCGGTGGCCGCCGCCCGCAGCGTCGGGCAGTACGGGTCGGCGAAACCGACATGGATTCCACCGGAATCGAAATAGGTGTCGCCGCGGTCGCGGGTGCGGTCGACCAACTGGTCCGGCACCACGATCGCGCCCGGCCCGAGTTCGGGGGTGAGGCTGCCGACCGCGCACGGGCCGAACACCCGACGCACACCGAGCGCCCGCAGCGCCCACATGTTCGCCCGGTACGGCACGGTGTGCGGGGAGTACTGGTGGCTCAGGCCGTGCCGCGGCAGGAAGGCCACCTCGTGGGTTCCGACCCGGCCGACGGTGATCGGGGCGCTCGGCTCGCCGTACGGGGTGTCGAGGTTGAGGCTGCGCGCATCGGACCCGAAGAACGAGTAGAAGCCGCTACCGCCGATGACTCCGATCATCCGACCATTGTGAGCCATGCCCGAACCGGTGCGGGCCGCGTGCGACGATGGCGGCATGGCGAGCCTGGCGCAGTGGGTGGAGGGTGCGCGGCCGCGGACCCTGCCCAACGCGATCGCGCCGGTGATCGCCGGCACCGGGGCGGCGGCCTGGCTGGGCGCCGCGGTGTGGTGGAAGGCCCTGCTGGCGTTGGCCGTGTCGATGGCGCTGATCATCGGGGTGAACTTCGCCAACGACTACTCCGACGGCATCCGCGGCACCGACGACGAGCGCGCCGGACCGCTGCGGCTGGTCGGGTCCAAGCTGGCGTCGCCGCGGGCGGTCCTGACCGCGGCGGTGGTCAGCCTGGCCGTCGGCGCGGTCGCCGGGCTGGCGCTGGCCGTGCTGAGCGCCCCGTGGCTGATCGCCGTCGGCGTGGTCTGCATCGCCGGCGCCTGGCTGTACACCGGCGGGTCGCGGCCCTACGGCTACGCCGGCCTGGGCGAGGTCGCGGTGTTCGTGTTCTTCGGCCTGGTGGCGGTGCTCGGCACGCAGTACACCCAGGCGCTGCGGGTGGACTGGGTGGGCCTGGCCCTGGCGGTGGCCACCGGCGCGCTGTCCTCGGCGGTGCTGGTGGCCAACAACCTGCGAGACATCCCGACCGACACCACGGCCCGCAAGATGACTCTGGCGGTCCGGCTCGGTGACCGGCGGACCCGGGTGCTATACCAGTCCCTGCTGGCCGTCGCCGCGGTTCTCACCCTGGTGCTGATGCTGGCGACGCCCTGGTGCGCGGCGGGTCTGGGGGCGGCTCCGCTGGCGGCGCGCGCGGCCGGACCGGTGCGGCGCGGCCTCGGCGGGCGTGAGCTCATCCCGGTGCTGCGGGACACCGGCCTGACGATGCTGGTGTGGTCGATCGCGGTGGCGTTGGCGCTGAGCTTCGGCTAGTCGGTTCCGGGCTTGTCGCCGCGCAGCCGGGACTGCAACTGCTCGCGGTCGGTGCGGCGGCGCTCGTCGACGGCGGCGATGCCCGCGGTGGCCCGCCGGCGAAGCGGGGCGAGCACCCAGATACCCAGCGGCAGCGCGATCACGATCGCGAACAGGAGCGCCACCACGAGCGGGAGTTGCTGGACGCCGATCACTCGCGCGCCGAAGAAGATCGCGGCCGTCACGGCCACCACCAACACGATGCGCGCCAGCGTGTACAGGACGACGTCGAAGATCATGCGACCCGTCGAGCCGGCCGCCTCTTTATCGGACACGGCGCCGAGCCTACCGACGCGCGTATATTCAGACAAAGGAGGTTCCCGTGCTCTACCTGCTTCTGATCCTGATCATCGCGGCAGTGGTCTACGTCGGCTGGCGTGCCGTCCGTAGCCAGGCCGATCGGCCCAAGACGCGCGTAATCGGGCCCGACGACGATCCGGAATTCCTCTGGCGGCTCAGCCGCGACGACAACAACCCGCGCTAGGCGGATTGTTCAGCCGCCGCCGGGAAGCCGGCGGCGACCACAGCCGCCAGTTCGACGAGCGCCTCGCGGGTCTTGGGCCTGAGCCGCTTCAGGTCGATCTCCGCCCCCTCTTCCAGGTGCGGGTCGAACGGCACCACCAGCACCGCACGGCACCGCCGGGAGAAGTGGTCGACCACCTTCTGCATGTCGACCTTGCCCGAGCGGGGCCGCACCGCGTTGATCACGCACACAGAGTTGCGCACCAGGTCCTCGTGCCCGTGCGCGTCGAGCCAGTCCAGGGTCGCCGAGGCGCTGCGGGCGCCGTCCACCGATCCGGAGCTGACCACGATCAGGGCGTCCGCCTTGGCCAGGACCGCGGTCATGGCCGAGTGCAGGAGGCCGGTGCCGCAGTCGGTGAGCACCAGGCTGTAGAAGCGCTCCAGCACCTCGAGCGCGCGGGTGTAGTCCTCGGCGCTGAAGGCCTGCGAGACGGCGGGATCGCTTTCCGAGGCCAGCACTTCCAGCCGGCTGGGGCCCTGCGAGGTGTAGCGCCGGATGTCGCTGTAGCGCTCGATGCCCTCGGCGTCGCGCAGCAGGTGGCGCACCGTGGACGGCGTCTCCAGCGGCACCTTCTGGCTCAGCGTGCCGCGATCGGGGTTGGCGTCCACCGCGATCACCCGGTCACCGCGGATGGAGGCGAACGTGCCGCCGAGCGTGGCGGTGATGGTGGTCTTGCCGACGCCGCCCTTCAGCGACAGCAGCGCAATCCGGTAGCACCCGGTCAACGGGCGGTTCGCCTGCGCGATCAGGCTCTTGTACCGAGCCTCGTGTGGGCCGTCGCCGACATTGATCAGCCTGCCCGACAACAGGTACAACCACTTGCGCCAGCCCGCGGTCGGCGCCGGCTTGGCGGGTTTGAGCAGCGCGCCGGTCGCCAGGTCCGGATACGGCGTGGGCGGCACGGTGGGCCGCACCGGCGGCGCGATGACGTGCGCGAGGGCCTGAGCGGCCTGAGCATGCCGCTGCTGGTACACCCCGGCCGGAATCGGGTCGAGCGGGATCCCGGTGGGTGGTGTGGGTGCGAACCAGTCCGGCTGCGGCGCGGCCAGCGCCGGATCGGTGAACCGTTCGGTACGGAAAACCGTTGTGGGATCGGTCAGTTCGTTGTTGTGTGGATCGGACACGTGCACTTCCCCCTGAAGTATCGCTGGGTCGAGTGATATTCGTGGCGCCGCCACAACCCTACCGAACGGTTCAGCTGACTCCGGCGTAGGAGTGCAGACCGACCGTCACCAGGTTGATGAAGAACAGGTTGAACACCATGGCGACGAAGCCGACGACGTTGATCCACGCCGCCTTCTTGTCCCGCCAGCCCGCCGTCGAGCGCGCGTGCAGGTACGCGGCGTAGACCACCCAGGCGATGAACGACACCGTCTCCTTGGGATCCCAGCCCCAGTACCGGCCCCACGCCTCCTCGGCCCAGATGGCGCCGAAGATCACGCCGAAACCGAAGACCGGGAACGCGAAAATCGTGGTGCGGTAGGCGATCCGGTCCAGGGTCTGCGCGTCGGGCAGTTTCGCCACGATGCGGGCCAGGGTGCCTTCCGGAGCCGCCCGGCCGGCGACATCCGACGCAGCACCCGGTTCCCCGAAGCGGGACATCTTCAGCAGGAACAGGATGCTGGCCACACCGGCGACCAGGAACACCCCGGAGCCCAGGCTCACCACCGAGACGTGGATCGGCAGCCAGTAGGACTGCAGCGCGGGCATCACCGGCGCGGCGTTGGTGTAGAGCCACTTGCCGGAGACGGTCAGCAGGATCAGCACCGGCACCAGGACGAACACCCACAGCGCGCGGTACTGCGGCTTGCGCAGCACGACGACGCCGGCGATCAGCCCGCAGAACGAGGTCAGGTTGATGAACTCGTACATGTTGCCCCAGGGCACCCGCGCGGTGGCGAGGCCGCGCAGCACGATGCAGGCGAACAGCAGCGCGATGCCGAGGTACACCAGGGCCAGGCCGGCCTTGCCGGCCCGCTCGTCCAGGGAGCGGCTGGGCTCGTCGATGACTACGCCGGGCCGGTCGCTGTCGGCACTCACACCAGCGGCTCCACCAGCGGCCACCAGTTCGCGGGCCTCGACCTTGCGGCCGCGGCTCGAGGCCAGCTCGACGGCCAGCAGCAGCAGGGCGGCGACCAGGACGATTATCGACGACGTGAACGCCCAGTCGGAGTACCGGGCCAGCCCGATGTCGATGTGCTCGGTATTCATGCGATTAGACCTTCTCTTTCGACGGGGCCTCTCGGGGCAGATCCGTCAACAACCGCTCGGTGAGCTTCTCGAACTCGCTGCCCCAGCCCGAGTTGTCGGTCCGGGCCAGCCCGCCCAGCTCGACATTCACCGTACCGGGCGGAGATGAGGCCTCGATCCTCGCCCACACCCGGCGCCGGCGCACGATCAGCGACACCAGCAGCCCGGCCATCATGGTCAATGCGAACACCAGCACCCACACCTGACCGGGGTCGTGCGAGACCTGCAGGTTGACGAACGGGGTGGCGCCGTCGAAGCGCACGACGGTCCCGTCGTCGAGGCGCACCTCCTCACCTTGGCGCAGGTTGATCCGCTTGACCTTGGTCAGCCGCTTCTGCTCCAGCAGCCGGTGGTCGATGCTGAACAGCGACTGCGGGCGGCCGCTGTCCAGCCCGGTGTCGCCGCGGTAGATGTCGATGGCCACCGCCGGGTCGTTGAGCGCCGGGTACTTCGAGGACAACAGGGTGCCGTCGAACTCGGCGGTGGGGGCGAACAGCCCCACGATCGCCAGCTGATGCTTGCGGCGCTCGTCGGCGTTCGGGTACATCCCGCCCGGCGGGTCCAACCGAATCACGCCCGAGGACAGCAGGGTGCGTTGGTCGTCGGGGCGCCACTGCACGGTCTGGGTGCGCTTCTGCCCGTTCGGGAACGTGACCGTGAACGTGGGGGCGTAGCCGTGGCCTTGCAGATAGACCCGGTCGCCGCCGATGCGCAGCGGGTGGTTGACCTCGAGCCGGTACTGCCGCCACGTGCCGGTGGCCAGGTCGGCGCCGGCCTGGTAGTCGATGTCGGAGGCGAACGAGGTGGCCTGACCGTTGGGCAGGTAGCGGGCCTGGAAGTCGTTGACCCGCAGGCACATCGGGTACAGCGACGTGCCGTCCACGCTGTTGCCGGCCCGGAACGAGTCGAACGCCGCCGGTGATGCCGAGCAGAATCCCGGACCGCCGTTGGCGATCACGATGACGTTGCCCTCGTAGCCGAACAGCTTGCCCACCGCGATGGCGACCAGCAAGCCCAACAGCGAGAAGTGGAAGACGATGTTGCCGAACTCGCGCAGGTACCCCTTCTCGGCCGAGATCTCGGTGATGTCGCCGTCGTGCCGGGTGACCCGGCGCCAGCCGCGCAGCCGCGCCGAGATGCCCGCGGCGACGCACCCGGGATCGCCCGGCACGTCGGCGGTGGCGTACTTCGGCAGCCGGCTGAGGTTGCGCGGCGCCGGCACCGGGGTGGCGCGCAGGCTGCGGACGTGCTCGATCATCCGCGGGGTCAGGCAGCCGACCAGCGAGATGAACAGCAGCACATAGATCGCGGTGAACCAGATGCTGGAGAACACCTCGAAGAACTGCAGCCGTTCCAGCCACGGCCCGATGACCGGGTGGGCGAGGATGTACTGCCCGACCTTGGCCTCGTTGAGGCTGCGCTGCGGCAGCAGCGCGCCGGGCACCGCGGCCAGGGCGAGCAGGAACAGCAGCACCAGCGCCGTGCCCATCGAGGTGAGCGCGCGCCACAGGTTGCGGGCCGACCGCGCGAGCAGACGCAAAATCGCACTGGGACCGCCCGTTTTATGCGACTTTGCGTCTGCTCGCGGGGGGGCGGCCGTCATATCGGCAGCCTGACATCCGAGACGAACGCGTCGCGCACCCAGGACACGAAGTCGTTCCACACCCCGGTCACCAGCGCGATGCCGACGGCGATGAGCAGCAGCCCGCCGAAGATCTGGATGGCGCGGGTGTTGCGGCGCAGCCAGCCGAAACCGTTGACCGCCCAGCCCGATCCGAGCGCCAGCAGCACGAACGGGATGCCAAGGCCCAGGCAGTAGGCGATCACCAGCAGCAGCCCGCGCGCCACGCTGGCGCCGTCGGTGGCCGAGGCGACGGTGATGACACCGGTCAGCGTCGGCCCCAGGCACGGCGTCCAGCCCAGCCCGAACACCGCTCCCAGCAGCGGCGCGCCGGCGACCCCGGCGAGCCGGCGCGGGGTGAACCGGGCCTGCCGCTGCAGCGCGGGGATGAACCCGATGAACACCAGCCCCATGACGATGGTCAGCACGCCGCCGACCCGTTGCAGCAGAAGCTGATTGGTGATCAGTGAGGTCGTCATCCCCAGGACGGCGACGGTGCCCAGGGCGAACACCGTGGTGAAGCCGGCGACGAACAGCAGCGCCGAGCCGGCCACCCGCAACCGTTGATTGCGCAGCGCCACCTGTCCGGTGCCGGCGTCCACGTCGTCGACGCCGACGACGGCCGCCAGATACGACAGGTAGCCCGGCACCAACGGCACCACGCACGGCGAGGCGAACGACACCAGGCCGGCCAGCACGCACACGCCGACGGCCAGCAGCAAGGGTCCCGCCGCCGCCGTCTGTGCGAAACCGGTCATGGCGCAGCCGGTTTCGGCGGGGCGGGTTCGGCGGCCAGCCGCTGCACGACCGGTAGCAGGTCGTCGGCCAGCAGCTCACGCAGGAACACCGCGGCGACCCGGTGTTCGCGGTCGAGCACCACCGTCGACGGGATGACCGTGGTGGGGTACTTGCCTCCGAACGCGATCATGGTGCGCATCGCCGGGTCGTAGATCGACGGATAGCTGACCTTGCGGTCGGCGACGAAATCCCGCGGAGCGTCGATGTCGTTGTCCCGAACGTCGATTCCCAGGAACGCCACCGGAAGATTGCGGGTGGCGTCGTACACCTTCTCCAACTGGGTGATCTCCGCGCGGCACGGCCCGCACCACTGGCCCCACACGTTGATCACGACGACCTTGCCGGCGAAGTCGTTGAGCGAGAGCGTCTTCGACGGGTCCATCAGGTCCGGACCGCTGACCGATCCCGGCCTGCCGCGGCTGGCGGGCGGGTCGTAGAAGATGTCGGTCTTGCCGCCGGGAGCGACGAACTCGAAGGTGCCGCCCTGCGCGACCGCGTCGTCACCGGTGGAGCAGCCGGCCAACAACCCCGCCGCAAGCACGGTGAGCATCAACCGCAGGACCACCAACCGCCTCACTGCTCGGCCGGCTCCCGGTACTGCCAGTCGACCAACTCGTCACCGTCGAACACGAAGGTGTTCAGCGACGCCAGCCCGCACATCCGCTTGCGCGGATCGTGCGGCAGCCGCTTGCCGATCAGGGCCCGGCGCAGGATCTCCACCGGCAGTTGATGACTGACGCACACCACCTCATGGCCGGCGCCCAGGATGCGGGCCCGCTCGACGGCGCCGCGCATGCGGGCGGCGACCTCGACATACGGCTCGCCCCAGGACGGGCGCAGCGGGTTGATGAGGTACTTCCAGTTGCGCGGGTCGCGCAACGCGCCGTCGCCCGGCGACACCTTCTTGCCCTCGAAGATGTTCAGCGACTCGATGAGGTCGGCGTCGGTGGCGATGCTCAGCCCGTGCCGTTCGGCGATGGGCGAGGCGGTCTGCTGGGCGCGCTCGAGGGGCGAGGCGATGATGGCGACGATGTCGCTGTCGGCCAGTGCCTCGGCCACCGACTTGGCCTGGGCCTGGCCACGATCGGAAAGATAGTAGCCGGGCAGCCGCCCGTACAGAACCTGCTCCGGGTTGTGCACCTCACCGTGGCGCATCACGTGCACCTTGGTGAGGGAACTCACGGCTTGGCCTCCGCGGCCGCCCGCGCCGCGGCCGGCAGGGCGGCGGCGATCCGCTCGAACGCGGCGTCGTCGAGCGCGGCCGAAACGAACCAGGTTTCGAACGCGCTGGGCGGCGCGTAGACGCCGGCGTCCAGCAGGGCGTGGAAGAACGCCGGGAACCGCCAGGTCTCGCTGGCCCGCGCGGCGGCGAAGTCGGTCACCGGGGAGTCGGTGAAGAACACCGACAGGAAGTTGCCGGCCCGCGGAACCTGATGTGCCACACCGGCTTCGGTAAGCGCCGCGGCTAGCAGACCGGCCAGCCGCTCGGCGTTGGCGTCCAGCGCCGCGTAGACGGCGTCGTCGGCGTGCCGCAGCGTCGCCAGCCCGGCGGCCAC
>JAGQTW010000491.1 GCA_020438785.1 Mycobacterium sp.
GATGCCAACGCCGCCAACGCCATTCGCAGATCACCCGGCGGAACCACGCCGAGCTCGGAACGCAGCCGCCCCGACGAGCCGCCGTCGTCGGCAACCGTCACCACCGCGGTGACATGCGGGGTCAACCGGCGCGCCGCCGACAGCGTCGCGTACAGGCCGTGGCCGCCGCCGAGCGCCACGATGCGGGGTGGGACCTCGCCGGCCACTGCGCTGCTCCCGATCGCGTGCGTCATTCGCGACCCAGATCGCGGTGCAGCACGCGCACGGAGAGTTGCTGATTCTTGTCCAGCGACGCCGCCAGCGCCTCGGTGATCGCGACGCTGCGGTGCTTACCCCCCGTGCACCCGATGGCCACGGTCATGTATCGCTTTCCCTCCCGGCTGTAGCCGTCGACGACAAGGTCCAGCAGCTGATGGTAGGTCTGCAGGAACTCCATGGCGCCCGGTTGGCTCAAGACGTAGTCCCGCACCGCCGGATGCTGGCCGGTCTGCGGCCGCAGCTCGTCCACCCAGTGCGGGTTGGGCAGGAAGCGCACGTCCATCACCATGTCGGCGTCCATCGGCAGCCCGTACTTGAAGCCGAACGACTCGACCGTGACGCTGGTCTGCGCGATGGCCTCCCCGCCGAATGCCCGCTCGATACTTTCCCGCAGCGAGCGCACCGACAGCGTCGAGGTGTCGATGATCAGGTCGGCCGAGGCCCGCACCGGCGCGAGCATGGCCCGTTCGGCGGCGATGCCCTCCGCGAGAGTCTGGTTGCCCTGCAACGGATGACTGCGCCGATTGTTCTCGTAGCGGCGCACCAGGATCTCGTCGGAGGCCTCCATGAACAGGACCCGCGGGTGGATGTTGCGGGTGGCGAGATCCTTACGCACCCACTCCAGGTCACCGGTGAATCCCCGGGAGCGGACATCCATCACCACGGCCAATTGGGTGATGCGCGATCCGGCGGCCAGGCCGAGATCGACCATCCGAGCGATCAGTTCCGGCGGAATGTTGTCGGCGACGTACCAGCCGAGGTCCTCGAGCACCTTGGCGGCGGTCCCCCGGCCCGCGCCGGACAGCCCGGTCACCAGAACCACGTCGATGCCCGACCCCGGGTCGCCGGTTGGACGGTGGGTGTCTTCGCCTGTGTTCTGTTCTGTCATCGCGATGCCTGTTCAGCAGTCAGATCATGGCCCACCGGCTCCTGCGGTGCAGCGAAACCGGGCGAATCCGGCGCCACGCCCAGCGCTTCGAGCACCGCGGCCGCGGTGGCGACGCCGATCCCGGGCACCGCGGTGATCTCCTCGACGCTGGCCTGCCGCAGCCGGGCCAACGAGCCGAAGTGCGTCACAAGCGCCTTGCGCCGCGCCTCGCCCAGGCCGCGGACCGCGTCGAGAGCAGAGGCCGTCATCCGCTTGGACCGCTTGCTGCGGTGATAGGAGATCGCGAAGCGGTGCGCCTCGTCCCGAACCCGCTGCAGCAGGTAGAGCCCCTCACTGTTGCGCGGCAGGATCAGCGGATCTGTTTCGAGGGGCACCCACACCTCCTCCAGCCGCTTGGCCAGCCCGAT
>JAGQTW010000073.1 GCA_020438785.1 Mycobacterium sp.
GTCTGGCCCTTCTTGAGCACCTTGACGTCGATGTTGGGCGAGCAGGTCAAGCGCATCTTGCGGCCGGAGGTGAACACGTCGACCGTGTCGTCGTCCTGCACCGACAGCAGCACGCCGTAGCCGCTGGGCGGCTGGCCCAGCCGGTCGACCTCCTCGCGCAGGGCCAGCAGCTGCTGGCGGGCCTCCTTGAGCGTGTCCATGAGCTTGGCGTTGCGGGCCGCCAGTGAGTCGATGCGCGCCTCGAGCTGATGCACGTCGCGCGCGGTGCGCAGGCCGCTCTGCGGCCCCACCGCGTTCTCCAGCTGCTCGCGCAGGACCGCGGCCTCGCGGCGCAGCTCTTCCAGTTCGGCGGCATCCTCGCTGGACAACCCGGGGTTGTCGGCGGCCGAAAAGCCCTCAGATGCTCCCGAACGCTGCGACTCACTCATGTTGCGCTCCTCTCCCACACCGAGAGTTGGTGCAGTGGATACTCCAACGCTACCGGCCAATGCTCGATCGTGTGCGACTGGGGAATTTCGACACACTGGCAACACTGTTAACCTCGTATGCGAGTCGGCCGAACGAAAGGACAGCCGTGAGGATGAAACTGCTAGCCACGGGCCTCGGAGCCGCAGCGATCGTCGGTGCAGCAGCCGCCGGTGTGACCTCCGCTGCATTCAGCACCCCGGCGGCCGCCCCGGCCGTGCAGCCGGTCGTGTTCGGCGCCCCGCTGCCGCAGACCCCGGCGCCGGAGCTCCAGAGCCAGCTGGTCGCCACCCTCGACGCGCTGCAGAGCGGCGGCTCGTTCTCCGGGACCAAGGCGTCCTACATCGAGGGTGGCCTGGGCCGGATCGAGGGCATCACCGCGGACCGGGCGTTCAGCAACGCTTCGGCCAAGGGGCTGTTCCCGCTGAGCTTCAGCGTGGCCGACATCGACCAGAACGGTCCGGTCGCCACCGCGAACGTCACCGCGACCGCGGCCAGTGGCGCGACCGCCACCCAGCCGATCCAGTTCGTGCAGGGCCCCAGCCCGACCGGCTGGCAGGTGACGAAGTCATCGGCGATGACGCTGTTGACCGCCGCCAGCTGAGCCCGCCGCTGGATGCGTCGAAACCCTCTGACAGTTCTGGGCGCCGCCACGATTGTGGCGGCGCTCGGGCTGTCGGGGTGTTCGGCCCCGGCCGAGACGAAATCGGCACCGAGCCCGGTGGTGCCGCCGGCCGCCGCGCAGGCCGCTCCGCCGCCCGCCGACGCCGCCCCGCTGCCGCCCCCCGAAGCGCTGACCGACGTGATGTACCGGCTGGCCGACCCGGCGGTGCCGGGCAAGGACAAGCTGGACCTGGTGGAGAACACCACCGCCGACGAGGCGGGCACCATCGACCGGTTCGCCGCCGCGCTGCGGGACGGCGGCTTCACGCCGCTGACCTTCGCCGCCAGTGAGATCCGCTGGTCGGATCACCAACCCGGCGATGCCTTGGCGACCATCAACGTCACGACGTCCAACCCGGCCAACCCCGGTGGGTTCACGTTCCCGATGGAGTTCCGGCCGCACAACGGCGGCTGGCAGCTGTCCCGGGAGACCGCCGACATGCTGCTGGCATTCGGCAACGCCCGAACCGAGGCCGGCCCCACCACCAGTCCCGCCCCGCCGCGGTAGGCCCCGCGTGTGGTTGGGCTGGCTGGAGTTCGACATCCTGCTCGGTGACGTGCACTCGCTGAAGCAGAAGCGCTCCGTCATCCGCCCGATCGTCGCCGAGCTGCAGCGCCGATTCAGCGTCTCGGCGGCCGAGACCGGGTCGGTCGACCTGCACCGCCGGGCCGGGATCGGCATGGCCGTGGTGGGCGGGGACCGTGCCCACGTGGTCGAGGTGCTCGACGCGGCCGAACGGCTGGTCGCGGCGCGACCGGAGATCGAGCTGCTCTCGGCCCGGCGCGGGCTGCGCCGCAGCGACGACGACTAGGGGAAGACCCCGGCTTCACCCGGCGCGTGCAGGATGTGCTCGGCCAGCCGTGTCGCCCGTTCTTCGCCCAACACCTCGCGGCTGTACCCGATGAACTTCTCGACCAGATCCGCTTCGGACCACGGCAGCCACCGATCGCCCTTCACCGCGAGGACGACCTCCTCCAAGGTCCGCCCGTCGCTGAGCCCCAACCGAAGCCGGGCGGCACGGGTCCCCGACCCGGTCCAGTCCGGGTCCACCCGGACCACGACCCGGTCCTCCAGGGCGCGCAGCAACGGGTCCACGAACTCCCGGCCGCGGTAGACCGACGGGCCCAGACAACCCCATCGCAACATCGCCGCCACACCGAAGGAGAGCGAGAACTGAGCCTGCAACGGGGTCCGGGGGGCCCGGATTCCGCAATAGACGGTGGCCTCCTCGTAGGTCCAAAGCTCGATGCGCCGCACCGACTCCGGAGTTGCGCGGTCCCGAAACTGCAACGCCGCCTCCGCCGCATAGTGCACGTGCCGTGCCGCCGCATAGGGCTTGAAGTAGCCGTCGAGGATCTCGTAGGTCGTGCTGTCGGCGGTCTCGCCGTCCAGGGATCGGCCGTAGGCGACCCGGGCATAGCTTTCCACGGCGTCGTCGGGGGCCCCGATGCCCACCGCGGCGGCCTGCGCGGCCATCTCACCCAGCATCGCCCCGTGGCCCAGATAGGTGTTGCGGGCGGTGTCGCCGGTCTCGATCGGCCGGTACAGCGATGTTGGCAGCTGGCAGGCTGCGATGTTGATCGCGGTCACGATGCCGGCCTGGTCGAGGCCCAGGCCGGATGCGGCGGCGGCGGCGGCACCCAACGCGGGCCAGTTGCCGTCGACATGCATGCCGCGGCCGATCCGGAGCAGCGCACCCATCCGGGCACCCACCTCGTAGCCGATCACCAGGGCGCGGAGAAGGTGGTCGAGATCCAACTCCGACACCCGGGGCCAAAGGGCAGCCAAGGCCGCAACGCCCGGCCTGCCGTGCGCCCGCGCGTGTCCTTCGCACGCCTCGTCCCAGCAGGCCCCCATCGCCAGCGCCATGGCCGCTCCCGTCGGCCGCGCGCCGTCGAGGCAGGTGCCGTAGGGATCATCGCGAAGTCGCTGCGCGTCGAGCCAGTTGCCAACCACCGTCGAACGACTGCCGACGATCGCGCAGCCGAGGGTGTCGAGGACCAGCCAGCGTGCGCGGGCCTCGACGTCCGCGGGCAGCCTGCCGGAACATCGATCGATCAACTCACGCAACATGATTGCGGTCACCGACCGCCTCACAATTCATGACAGCCCGGCCCGCAATCTGGCCCGGGATCCTCACATGGAACGTGGCCGGGCGCGATCTCGCGGTACAACCGACTGCCCGGACTGCGGTCGCACTGCTGCAGGATCCACCACGCCCCACAAAGGTTGGACGACAGGATCGGCCTACTGCAGCCATAGTCCATCTGATAGATGCTGGCGACGCTGACCAGGCCCGTGCCGGTGACCAACACGGCACAGTCGGCCTCGGGCTCGACCGACTGTAGGTGGGCGACGACCTCCTCGGTGCAGGTCTCGTAGGCGCTGAACGCCTGGCCCTCGCCGAGCAGATGCTCCACTGCGACGACCGTCATGCCGGCACCCTCCCAGTACCGGACGGTCTCGCCGGTCAACCAGTCCGGGTAGGGCGACAGTAGCTGAATCCGATTGATACCCAGTGAATTCAGGGTCCGGTAGATGGCCAGGCTCGCGGTGCTCACCGGTGCGCCGAACCGCTCGGTGAGTTCAGCGCACAGCGCGCGGTCCCCGTCGAGACCCAACTGATAGTTCGGCCCCGTCATGGCCACCAGCGCGCAGGTCACATCCAGGCCGTAAAGCTGGTCCAGGGCCTCGGCATAGGCCGGCAGATACCGTTGGTTGCGCTCCTCCAGAGAGAGGCCGGTGAACCGCGGCAGCCGCGCGCCGTACTGCAGGATCTCATCGCCGAGCAACACATCGAGTTCGGGTTCCACGACCGGGTTGGACGGCGGGACAACCACACCCACCCGATAGGCGGTCGCCGGATCCGGCAGCACCAACCCGCTCACGGCCAGCAAACCATGTCGAGCATCGCGGCAGCGCGCAGGAATTCGACTCGAGCCGCGCCATCCGAACGCAGCGCCCGGACCCTGTCCAACCGGGCACTCGGGTTGCCCAGGGTCTCGTGCGTCCGCGGCAGCAACACGTCGCGCGCGACCGCGAGCCGGGCGGCCGCGGCCTCCTCGACCTTGGCGGGATCGCGGGCCAGCGCGGTGGCGATGACCGCGGCGTCGTGGATCCCGGCGTTCATGTTCATCCCCCCTCGAGTGGTCGTCACGTGGGCGCTGTCGCCCACGAAGATCAGATTGTCGACGACATTGGTCTCAATCACCCGTCGCTGCGACCGGTAGCACGACCAGCCCCGCAGCCTCGGCGACATCCCCAGGACCAGGTTCGCGGCGTCAACCGCCACGGACTCGGGATCGGTGGTCCCCGCGTCGATGCGGACGATCACCCGGACGTGATCGGGCAGACGCAGGACGCTCATCGACTGGTGGCCCGAGACGACGTAGGTCACCGGATCCCAGCCCTCGAAACCCCGCGGTTCGCAGATCAGGCGGACCACGGTGCCCGCGTAATCCGTGCCCGGGAAGGCCAGGCCCGCCGCCGAGCGCAACCCACTGTTCGCCCCGTCGGCGGCGAATACCCACGGATAGTTCCCCGTCACGCCACCACTGGCGTTGACGCCGAAGCTGATTCGGCAGCGCGGGTCGTCGGCGAGTTCGGCCAACAGCAGGCGGCACACATCGATCTGCGGGACGTGGCGACGGTATGGGAATGCCGTCTCCCCGGCGAGTTCCGCCAATTCGAAACGTATTTCGTCCCCGGCGACCGCGTCCAGGTAGGCGATCGTCCGCGCCTCGAGGCCATGGCCGTGGAGTTCCAGACCGAGGTCGGCCAGGATCTGCAGGGTCGGCGGGTGAAACGTCGCCGCCAGCGATTCGCTTTCCAGAGCCGGGCGGGACTCGACCAGGTCGACCCGCATGCCGCTGCGCACCAGGGCGAGCGCGGCCGTCAGACCGACCGGCCCGGCGCCGACAACCAGAACGTCGGCGTCCCTCATCGGCGCAGGAAGTGATCGCCCGCATACCCGATGACGTAGTCCGGCCCACAACGCCGAACCGCGGCGTGGTACTCGTCGAACAGGTCGGCGGCGTCCATGCCACCGTGTTCGGCCGCCAGCACGAGCGACAGGTACTCGCCGCTGACGTGGAAGGCGCACACCGGCACCGTCGCCGTGCGGCACACCTCGGCAAGCACATCGAGATAGAGCATCGAAGGCTTCACGATGACCATGTCGGCGCCCTGTGCGATGTCGGCACCCACCTGGGCGATGGCGGCACCGGCGTCGGTGTAGTCGGTCTGGTAGGCCTTGCGAGCTACCCCGAGTGAGGACCGCACCGTCGCTCGATACGGGCCGTAGAAGCCCGACGAGAATTTCGCGCTGTAGGCGACGATCCTGGTGTCCGCGTTCGCCCCGGCCAGCGCCTTCCCGATCTCGCCCACCTGGTTGGGCAGCGACAGGCATGGGGCCACCCAGTCGGCACCGGCCTCGGCGAAGGCCACCGCCAGTTCGGCGGCAGCGCGATAGGACGCGGCCTCGTCGATCGCCCCCGCGCTCATCACAACGCTGTGCCCGTCGGCCGAGTAGGGCGACAGGCCGACGTCGGCGATCAGGGTGACGCTGTCGCCGAGGCGCTCACGGGCGCACGTCAGGAATCGTGGAACGACACCGTCGGGGCCGCACCCCGCCGCGAGCCCCTTCTGCGCGGGAACGCCGAACACCAGAAATCGGGAGATTCCACGATCGCGGCGATCGGCGACGTGCTGCACCGCGGCGTCCGGGTCCAGGCGTGGCACCCCGGGCATGGGACCGGGCATCGACCCGCTGACGGTGCCGTCGACGAACAGACACTCGATGTAGTCCACGAGAGCCCTCCCCGCTGTGCAACCAGGAGTGCAATGCTACGGCGCACCCGATGGCCAAGTGCGCTTTCGCCGGCAACTACAGCGGAAGCCGCTTGCGCCGCAGCGGCGTCGGTGTGACGGTTCCCGGGGCCAGCCGGCGCGCGGAGATCAGGAAGGCCGTGTGCCCGCGCATGTTGTGCTGCGGGCGGACCGCCAGGCCGACGACGTTCCAGCCGCGCTGCATGGTCTCCCAGGACCGGGGCTCGGTCCAGCATTGCTGCTCGCGCAGCGCCTCCACGGTCTTCGACAGCTGGGTGACGGTCGCGACGTAGACGATCAGCACCCCGCCGGGGATCAGCACCCGCGCGACGGTGTCCAGCACGTCCCAGGGCGCGAGCATGTCGAGCACCACCCGGTCGACCGAGGCGTCGGCGAGATCGGTGTCGACGACGTCGCCGATGACCAGCCGCCAGTTCTCCGGGGTCTGCCCGAAGAACGTCGCCACGTTGCGTTCGGCATGCTCGGCGTGGTCGTCCCGCACTTCGTAGGAGATCACCTGCCCGGCCGGTCCGACCGCCCGCAGCAGCGAACAGGTCAGCGCGCCGGAGCCGGCGCCGGCCTCCAGCACCCGGGCCCCGGGGAACACGTCGCCCTCGTGCACGATCTGCGCGGCGTCCTTGGGGTAGATCACCTGCGCCCCCCGCGGCATCGACATCACGTAATCGATCAGCAGCGGCCGCAGCACCAGGAACGCGTCACCGTTGGTGGACTTGACCACGCTGCCCTCGGGCAGGCCGATGACACCGTCGTGGCCGATCGCACCGCGGTGGGTGTGGAACTCCCCGCCCGGGGTGAGGACCATCGTGTAATGGCGACCCTTGGCGTCGGTCAGCTGGACACGGTCCCCGACGGCGAAGGGACCGGTCCGGCGCGGGAGGTCGGGCTGGTCGGTCACAGCCGTTCAGCCTGCCAGCAGACTCGCCGGGGTGCGTTCCCGGGGTTGTCGGGCACCGGTTCTAGGCTCGGTGCCATGGCCGACGAGCAGCCTGCCCTGTCACCGTCGCGGCCCGCCCTGTCACCGTCGCGGGCGGCCGATTTCAAGCAGTGCCCGCTGCTCTACCGGTTCCGCGCGATCGACCGGCTGCCCGAACCCCCGTCGACCGCGCAGCTGCGCGGCTCGGTGGTGCACGCCGCGCTCGAGCAGCTCTACGGCCTGCCCGCCGGTGACCGGGTCCCGGATACCGCGCTGGCGTTGGTGGATCCCGCATGGGAGCGGGTCGTCGCCGACCACCCCGACCTGGTAGACGGGATGGCACCAGATCAGCGCGCGGCGCTGCTGGCCGAGGCGCGCGCCCTGCTGGCCGGCTACTACCGCCTCGAGGATCCGACCCGGTTCGACCCGCAGAGCTGCGAGCAGCGCATCGAGGTGGAACTCGCCGACGGCACGCTGCTGCGCGGTTTCGTCGACCGCATCGACGTCGCGGGCACCGGCGAGCTGCGGGTGGTCGACTACAAGACCGGCCGCGCCCCGGCCGAGGCCCGCGCGCTGGCCGAGTACAAGGCGCTGTTCCAGATGAAGTTCTACGCGGTGGCGCTGCTGCGGTCCCGCGACGTGCTGGCCACCCA
The DNA here is from genome assembly GCA_020438785.1 of Mycobacterium sp. Taxonomy (GTDB): domain Bacteria; phylum Actinomycetota; class Actinomycetes; order Mycobacteriales; family Mycobacteriaceae; genus Mycobacterium. Next base: position 7,544 of record JAGQTW010000073.1, read on the forward strand.
GCTGCGGCTGATCTATCTCGCCGACGGCCAGCTGCTGGACTACACCCCCGACCTCGACGAGCTGCTGCGCTTCGAGAAGACCCTGATGGCGATCTGGCGGGCCATCCAATCCGCCGGCGCCGGCGGCGATTTCCGGCCACAACAGTCGCGGCTGTGCGGCTGGTGCAGCCATCAGGCGCTGTGCCCGGTCTACGGTGGCACACCGCCGCCCTACCCCGGTTGGCCCGAGCGGCCGCGCGAACCCGCGGCATGAGCGCGTCGGCGCAATGAGCGAGGCATACTACCGGCGGCTCGGTGTCGACGGCGATGCCGCGGTGTTCTCCTCGACCGACCACACCCGCAGCAACTGGACTCCCGAGATTCAGCACGGCTCACCCCCGCTGGCGTTGTTGACCAAAGCCATCGAGGAGCGGCTGCGGCCCGGAATGCGCATCGGCAGAATGACTTTGGACATCCTCGGCGCGATCCCGGTGAGCGAGGTGCGGGTGCGATCCCGGGTGGACCGGCCGGGCAATCGCATCTGCCTGCTGTCGGCGGAGATGGTCGCCGGCCGGCCGGTGGCCCGCGTCAGCGCCTGGGCCCTGGCGACCTCGGACACCGCCGATGCCGCCACCGACCGCTACCCGGCACTGGTCGAAGGCGAGGCGGCTCCGCTGGAACTGGCCTGGAAGGACGCCGGCGGCTACATCGACTCGGTGCAGTGGCGCCCGCAGTCCGAGGACCCCACCGCAACGGTCTACTGGATGCGCCCCTTGGTAGGCCTGGTCGACGACGAGCCGACCACCGGCCTGCAGCGCCTGGCCATGGTGGTCGATTCGGCCAACGGCGTTGGCGCGGCGATCGACCCGGACCGGTTCGTGTTCATGAACACCGACACCGCAGTGCATCTGCATCGGTTGCCGACCGGCGAGGACTTCGCCCTGCGGGCGCGCGGGTCGATCGGGCCCGACGGGGTGGGCGTCACCACCGCCGACTTGTTCGACCGCGCCGGGTTCGTCGGAACGTCGGCGCAGACCCTGCTCGTCCAGCGGCGCTGATCAGAGCACGTTGACCAGCGTGGCGATCGCCAGACCGGCCAGGACCGCGATGACGTCCTCCAGCACACCGATCGGCCGGTCGTGCCCGCCGGTGGCCCGGACCAGCCGGGTGCGTACCGCGTAGCCGCCGACGGTGCCGATCACGACGCCGATCATGCCCGCACCCAGGCTGCTCCACTGATAGCCCCAGGCGGTGCCCAGCACCGCACCGGCGAACGCCCCGGTAGCGAGCCGGGTGAGGAACTGCACGGCCGTCTTGCGGCTGGGCGTCTGCTCCATCTGGTCGGAGATCAGTTCGGCGAGCGCGATCACGGTCAGCACCGCCACCGTGATCCAGTGACCCACCCAGGACGCCCACGTCCCGGACAGGTTGATCCAGTCCAGGAACACCGCCCACGCCATGACGGCGGGTGCGGTGAAAGCTCGCAGCCCGGCGACGACACCGATCAACAGGGCCAACAGCAGTACGAGTGCGTGCGTCACAAGCGGACGCTAGCACGGGCTCAGAACCGGCAGAACCTAATGTCGGAGGCCAGGATCGCCTTGGCGCCGATCGCCGCAAGCTCGTCCATGATGGCGTTGACGTCGCGGCGGGGCACCAGCGCGCGCACCGCCACCCAGTCCGGGTCGGCCAGCGGGGCGATCGTCGGCGACTCCAGGCCGGGGGTGATGCCGGTGGCGCGGTCGAGAACGGTACGCGGACAGTCGTAGTCGAGCATCAGGTACTGCTGCCCGAACACCACGCCCTGCACCCGGGCGGCGAGCTGATCACGGGCGGCGCGGTTGGTGTCGTCGCCGGTGCCGGATCCCTCGATGAGCACCGCCTCGGAATCGCACAGCGGCTCACCGAACGCGACGAGGTTGTGCAGGCCGAGCGTGCGCCCGGATCCCACGACGTCGGCGATGGCGTCGGCGACACCGAGCTGCACCGAGATCTCCACCGCGCCGTCCAGGCGGATCACCGTCGCGTCGATTCCCTTGGCCGCCAGGTCTTTCCGGACCAGGTTGGGGTAGGCGGTGGCGATCCGTCTGCCCGCGAGATCCGCGACCGTCCACTCCCGGCCCGCGGGGGCGGCGTAGCGGAAACTCGACGATCCGAAACCCAGGGCCAGCCGTTCCCGCACCGGGGCGTCCGACTCGGCGGCCAGATCGCGCCCGGTGATCCCGAAGTCCAGCTGGCCGGAGCCGACGTAGATGGCGATGTCCTTGGGCCGCAGGAAGAAGAACTCGACACCGTTGGCCCGATCGATGACGGTCAGGTCCTTGGGGTCGCTCCGGCGCCGGTAGCCGGCCTCCGAGAGGATCTCCGCGGCGGATTCGGACAGCGCCCCCTTGTTCGGGACCGCGACACGCAACATGGCAGCCACTCAGAGCTTTCGGTAGATGTCGTCGAGGGTCAGTCCGCGCGCGATCATCAGCACCTGCGTCCAGTACAGCAATTGGCTGATCTCCCCCGCCAGCGCCTCGTCGGTCTCGTGTTCGGCGGCCAGCCACACCTCGCCGGCTTCCTCGAGGACCTTCTTGCCGAGGTCGTGGACGCCGCCGTCGAGCGCGGCCACGGTGCCGCTGCCCGCGGGACGGGCGCGGGCCCGCTCCCCCAGTTCGGCGAACAACTCCTCGAAGGTCTTCACGGGCAGCGATTGTTTCATGCGGCGCACCGCACCGTCACGGCGGTTTCTCCGCGCTGCGGCTAGGCTGCCGTCACGTGCGTGCATCACGGGCCTGGCTGGTGCCGGCCGCCATCCTGGTCGCGGTCGCGGCCGGCTGCTCGAACACGGTGGTCAACACCGGGGAGAAGGCCGAGCAGACCGAGGCGCCGCCGCCGACCGCCCCGACCCGGCCCAGCAACGACAAGCTGGTCAATGCGTTCGACTTCTTCGCCGACACCCCGATCGGCGACGGCGGCTACTACTTCACCTCGCCGAGCGGTGCCTGGCGCTGCGTGATCGTGGCGCGCATGTGGGCGGGCTGCCAGTCGGCGGGCGGGAGTCTCGGGATCGCCGGCGCCCCGCGCAGCGTGACCGACGACCGGGGGCAGGCCGCCCCGCCGAACGCGGTCGTGGTGCGCTACCAGGGCGATCCGCAGTTCGCGGCGGTGCCCGCCGACGCGTTCAAGCCGGCATCCGGGCCGGCGAAGACCTTGCCGCTCAACAAGATTCTCGCGGCCGCCGGGTTCCGCTGCAACGCCCAGGACGCCGGTATCTCGTGCATGTCCGAGCAGACGGACAAGGGCTTCACGTTCTCCGCGGGCGGGGCCGGCTGGCAGTACACCGACCTGCCGTAGCGCTACCGGTCGCGCAGCCAGCCGCGGCTCAGCAACAGTCCCACCTCGGCCACCACGGGGCGGGCATTGCTGCTGATCTGGAAGGCCATCCCCCAGACCACGCCGACGAGGGTGTCGGCCAGCACCTCGGGGTCCACTCCGGGCGCCAGTTCGCCGCGCCGGTCCGCGGCGCTGACCGCGTTGCGCACGAACTGCTCGATCAACGCGACCGCGTCGGACTCGCCGCCCGCCAGACCCGGCCTGCGCCTGGCCTCCAGGGCGGCCTGCACCAGGAAGCCGGCCACCGACGGGTCGTCGCCCCGGCTCACCAGCGCGACTTCGACGAACCGGGCGACCTGCTCGCGCAGCGTCGGCGCCGCGGCGGCCAGGTGGATGCCCTCAAGCACCCCGTTGCTGACCTGGCACATGACCTCGCCGTAGAGCAACGACTTGCTTGCGAAGTAGTTGTTGACCGCGGGCCGGGTCAGTCCCGCCCTGGTCGCCACGGCATGGAACGTCGCCGCCTCGAAACCCACCTCCGCGAAGATCTCGCGGGCGGACACCAGGATCCGCTCGCGGGTCGCCGCCGCGTCGCTGGCCGGCGGACGCCCGCGCCGACGTGCTACCACCCAAGAGGTGTCGGTCATCGATTTCTCCCTTGACGCGTCGTCGGCGTTGACCATGACGACTTCGACCGAGTATCCCCGAATATTGACAGTGTATGTCAATTGATAGGGACTGTCCGAACCCTGTAGAGGGGCGCCCGTGTTTCGACGGCCTCAGAATGCGCCGGGCGGCGTCCGGCTGCCGGGCGGCGGCATCAAGGGCACGGCTGGCCGGTCAGGCCGGGGTGGGCTTCTCCTCGTGGAGCAGTTCGGCGTGCATGTCCTCCAACGACACGCCCTTGGTCTCCATGACCCACTTCCACACGAACAGCCCCGAGAGGATTGCGCACAGCGCGTAGAAGCCGTAGGCGACGCCGAGGACCTCACGCAGCTGCGGGAAGGTCACCGTGATCAGCCAGTTGGCCGCCCACTGCCCCGCCGCGGCCAGGCCCAGCGCCGCGGCCCGGATCCGGTTCGGGAACATCTCGCCGAGCAGCACCCACACCACCGGACCCCACGACATGCCGAAGGCCACGACGAACAGGTTGGCCGCGATCAGTGCGACCGGCCCGGTCACGTCGCCCAGCTGGGGCGTGCCGTTCACCTGGTGCGCGGTGCCGAAGATGATGGCCATCGTCGCCAGCGTCACCGCCATGCCCGTCGAACCGATCAACAGCAGCGGCTTGCGGCCGATCTTGTCGATCAGCGCGATCGCGATGAGCGTCGTCACGATGTTGACCACCGAGGTGATCACGGTGATCAGGAACGACTGGCTCTCGTCGAAGCCGACCGCCTCCCACAGCACGTTGGAGTAGTAGAAGATCACGTTGATCCCGACGAACTGCTGGAAGATCGACAGGCCGAGGCCGACCCAGACGATGCCGTAGAGGCCGCCCGTGGGCTTGCGCAGATCCCGCCAGGACGGCTTGTCCTCGCGCTGCAGCGTGCTCTGGATGCGATCGATGGTGATCTCGAGGTTCTTCTCACCCAGCAGCATCGTCAGCACCTTGCGGGCTTCCGGAATGCGATGGCTGGCAACGAGATAACGGGGCGACTCCGGAATGGTGTAGGCCAGCACCCCGTACAGGACGGCGGGCACCGCCATCATCAGGAACATCCAGCGCCAGGCCTCCAGCCCGAACCACAGGTCCTTGCTCGCGCCGCCGGCCAGATGAGCCAGCGCGTAGTCGATCGCCAGCGACAGGAAGATGCCGGAGACGATCGCCAGCTGCTGCAGCGAACCGAGGCGACCCCGGATGCGCGGCGGCGACGTCTCGGCGATGTAGGCGGGCGCGATCACCGACGCCACGCCGACGCCGACGCCGCCGACGATGCGGAACAGCACGATCAGCCACACGCTGGTGGCCAGGCCGGTGCCGATGGCGCTGATGAGGAACAGCACCGCGGCGATCTTCATCACCGCGATGCGACCGAGCCGGTCGGCCATCCGCCCGGCCGTCATGGCACCCGCGGCCGCACCCAGCAGCGCGGAGGCGACCGCGAACCCGAGGGAGGCGTTGTTGATGCCGAAGTGGGCCTGGATCGACGACACCGCGCCGTTGATCACCGCGCTGTCGTAGCCGAACAGCAGGCCGCC
>JAGQTW010000492.1 GCA_020438785.1 Mycobacterium sp.
ACAACGGCTACTCCGCGATCGCCATTCGCTCCGAGATGCACGCCAACCGGCCCGACTCCGACCGCTTCGAGATCTACCTCAAGCTGCTGTTCCAGGGCGACCAGCTGCCCGGCTACGGCTGGATCTTCCCGATGGGCGGCGGCCGGTTCAACATCGGGCTGGGCTACGTCAACAGCTACAAGAACTGGCAGTCCATCAACGCCACGCATTTCTTCGGCGACTTCCTGAACAGCCTGCCGCGCGACTGGGAGTTGCCCTCGGTGGAGGAGCTGAAGAAGAACAAGACCGTGCGGGCCTGGCGGCTGCCGATGGGCTTCACCGCCTGGCCGCCGTGGCGTCCCGGCGTGCTGTTCACCGGCGACTCGCTGGGCGCGGGCAAACCGGTGTCCGGGGCGGGCATCTCCAAGGCGCTCGAATCCGGCCTTGCCGCAGGCGAATGCGCGATGGCAGCGCTGCAGAACGGCGGTCCCGACGACTTCACCAACTACCAGCAGCGGATGGAAGCCGCGTGGGGCCGGGAGTACAAGCGCGGGCGGTTCTTCAACAAGCTGGCCGGCTACCCCAAGGTCGCCGAGACCGGGCTGAAGTTGTTGGACAACCACACCTTCCGCGATTTCCTGCTGAACTCGCTGTACAAGAAGGCCCAGAGCCCCTCGCACACCTAGCGCGGCGAGTAGCATTCCGGCGATGCGCCAAAGCCGGATCCTGTTCGCCGCGATGGTCAGCGCGGGCACGCTCACACTCGGTGCGCCGGTGCCGGCCCACGCCGATCTGGTGGTCAACAAGCTCACCGGATTCACGTCACCGTCGGGCAACGTCGGGTGCATGATCGATGTGGACTACGTCCGCTGCGACATCCTGCAGCGGGACTGGGAGCCACCGCCGAGACCGGCCGACTGCCCGTCATTCACCGGTTACGGGCAGGGCATCACGCTCTCCCCCGGCTCCCCCGCCGAATTCGTCTGCGCGGGCGACACCGCACTGGCCGGCGGCCCCGCGCTGGAATACGGCGAGTCGGTGAGCGGCGGCCCCATCCGGTGCACCAGCTCGCCGTCCGGCATGACCTGCCGGGAGAGCGTCGGTGGGCACGGATTCTCGATCGCCCGGGAGGGCTATCAGATCTACTGAGCGTCCGCGCCCAAGGTGTAGGACGTCATCGACAACGATCCGTAGGCGCAGCCGTCGGTGAGCACTCCGGCCCCGCCGCCTTGGGCGGCAACGACTCCGGCGAAGTAGAGCAGCGGAATGAAATGGTCTGGCGTGGGCACCGCGGCGCGGTAGTCGCCGTGCTCCCGGAGTCGCTCCGCGTCGGCCGGGTCGTCGAGAACCAGCGTTCGGGCCGCCTCGTCGAAGCGCTGCGCCCAGCCGAAGCCGCCGTCGGGCACCGACGGATCGATCGCGCCGAGATTGTGAACCACGTTGCCGCTGCCCAGGATCAGCACGCCGCGCTCGCGCAGCGGCGCCAGCTTCGCGCCGAGTTCGAGGTGGTACTCCAGCGGCTGGTGGGCGTTGATCGACAGCTGCACCACCGGTACCGAGTGATCCGGGAAGGCGTGCACCAACACCGACCAGGTGCCGTGATCGATCCCCCAACTGTCCAGGTCGGCGCCCACCCAGGTTGGCTCGACCACGTCGGCGATCTCACCGGCCAGATCCGGTAGCCCCGGCGCCGGGTATTGCAGGTCGAACAGCTCGGGCGGAAACCCGTAGAAGTCATGGATCGTTCGCGGCCTGGCCATCGCCGTCACCGCGGTGGCGTTGATGAACCAGTGCGCGCTGATCGCGAGGATGGCCCGCGGCTTCCCGACTGACTCGAGCACGGAACGCCCGAACTCGCGCCATGCCGCGGTGTGGCGGTTGAGCTCGAGGGCGTTCATCGGGCTGCCGTGCCCGACGAATGCGGCGGGCATCATTGTCGGACTCCACGAGTGTGGGCCCCGCGCATGCGGCGCCGCGGTGCGTCGGCTACAACATGCAGCTGACGCAGCCCTCGACCTCGGTACCCTCCAGGGCCATCTGCCGCAGCCGGATGTAGTACAGCGTCTTGATTCCCTTGCGCCAGGCGTAGATCTGCGCCTTGTTGACGTCACGGGTGTTGGCGGTGTCCTTGAAGAACAGCGTCAGCGACAGGCCCTGGTCGACGTGCTGGGTGGCCGCGGCGTAGGTGTCGATGATCTTCTCGTAACCGATCTCGTACGCGTCCTGGTAGTACTCGAGGTTGTCGTTGGTCAGATACGGCGCGGGGTAGTAGACGCGGCCGATCTTGCCTTCCTTGCGGATCTCGATCTTGGACGCCACCGGGTGGATCGAGCTGGTGGAGTGGTTGATGTAGGAGATCGACCCGGTCGGCGGCACCGCCTGCAGGTTCTGGTTGTAGATGCCGTTGGCCTGCACCGACTCCTTGAGCCGGACCCAGTCATCCTGGTTCGGGATGCGAATGCCGGCGTCCTCGAACAGCTTTCGCACCTTCTCGGTCTGCGGCTCCCACACCTGCTCGGTGTACTTGTCGAAGAACTCACCGCTGGCGTACTTCGACTTCTCGAAGCCCTTGAACGCCGAACCGCGCTCTATTGCGATCTTGTTCGACGCGCGCAGCGCGTGGTAGAGCACCGTGTAGAAGTAGATGTTGGTGAAGTCGACACCCTCTTCGGAACCGTAGAAGATGCGTTCCCGGGCCAGGTACCCGTGCAGGTTCATCTGGCCGAGCCCGATCGCGTGGGCGTCGTTGTTGCCCTGCTCGATCGACGGCACCGAGGTGATGTGGGTCTGGTCGCTGACCGCGGTCAGCGCCCGGATGGCCACCTCGATGGTCTGCGCGAAATCCGGTGAGTCCATCGCCTTCGCGATGTTCAGCGAGCCCAGGTTGCAGGAGATGTCCTTGCCGATCTTGGCGTAGGACAAGTCGTCGTTGAACTCCGACGGCGTGGACACCTGCAGGATCTCCGAGCACAGGTTCGAGTGGGTGATCTTGCCTTCGATCGGGTTCGCCCGGTTCACGGTGTCCTCGTACATGATGTACGGGTAGCCGGACTCGAACTGCAGCTCGGCCAGCGTCTGGAAGAACTCGCGGGCCTTGATCTTGGTCTTGCGGATCCGGGCGTCGTCGACCATCTCGTAGTACTTCTCGGTCACCGAGATGTCGGCGAACGGCTGGCCGTAGACGCGTTCGACGTCGTACGGCGAGAACAGGTACATGTCCTCGTTGCGCTTGGCCAGCTCGAACGTGATGTCGGGGATCACCACACCCAGGCTGAGGGTCTTGATGCGGATCTTCTCGTCGGCGTTCTCCCGCTTGGTGTCCAGGAAGCGGTAGATGTCGGGGTGGTG
>JAGQTW010000493.1 GCA_020438785.1 Mycobacterium sp.
CCAGTCGTGGAACGGGCAGGCGATCGCGTCACCCTTGACCGTGCCCTGCGACAGATCGCCGCCCATGTGCCGGCAGTAGCCGTCCAGCACGTTCAGCCGGCCGTCGGCACCACGGAACACCACCAGCTTCTGGCCGAACGCGTTACGGGTGTGCGGCTTTCCATCGCCGAGGTCGCGGGTCAGCCCGAGGCAGTGCCAACCGCGGGCGAATCGGGCCGGCACGGCGCCCGTCTCGATCTGGCGCACCTCGTCCGGGTCGGAATCCATGGCGCCCACCTCCGTCGATCGCTTCTTGCCCAGTCTCGCCCTCACCGGCCGGGACATCAATAGAGTCCATCAAGAGAGCCCACGCGGCGATCAACCGGCCCGAACCTGGAGAACACATGCCCGATTTCGACGAGACGGTCGATGTCATCGTCGCCGGTTCCGGCGGCGGCATCACCGGCGCCTACACCGCCGCCCGCGAGGGGCTGTCGGTAGCCCTGGTGGAGGCCACCGACAAGTTCGGCGGCACCACGGCCTACTCCGGCGGTGGCGGCATGTGGTTCCCCTGCAATCCGGTGCTGCGCCGCGCGGGCAGCGACGACACCATCGAGGCCGCGCTGAACTACTTTCACGCCGTCGTGGGCGATCGGACCCCACGGGACCTGCAGGACACCTACGTCCGCGGTGGCGCGGCCCTGATCGAGTACCTGGAGGCCGACGACAACTTCGCGTTCACGGTGCTGCCGTGGCCGGACTACTTCGGTAAGGCCCCCGGCGCCCGCACCGACGGGATGCGCCACATCGTCGCCGTTCCGATCCGCGACGAGAAGCTAGGTCCCTACGCCGGCCAGGTGCGCGGCCCGCTCGACAACGACTGGCTCGGCACCCCGGCGCCGGCCAAGCTGTTCGGCGGCCGGGCGCTGATCGGGCGATTCCTCGCCGCGCTCAGCGGATTCGAAGCCGCGAAGCTGTACCGCAACGCCGAACTGGTGGACCTGATCACCGACGGCGGCCGGGTGGAGGGCGCGGTGGTGCGCCGGGACGGGCGTGAGGTACGTCTCGGCGCGGAGCGTGGAGTGCTGCTGGCCGCGGGCGGCTTCGAGCACAACACCGCGCTGCGGCAGGCCTACGGCGTGCCGGGCGAGGCGAACGACAGCATGGGCTGCCCGGGCAACACCGGTGCGGCCCTGCAGGCGGCGCTGCGGGCCGGTGCGGCCGTGGACCTGATGGATCAGGCGTGGTGGTCACCCGGGCTGACCCATCCGGACGGCCGGTCGGCCTTCGCGTTGTGGTTCACCGGGGGCATCTTCGTCAATCAGGCGGGCCGGCGGTTCGTCAACGAGTCGGCCGCCTACGACCGGATCGGCCGCGCGATCATCGCCGAGATGGCGGCGGGCCGGCTCACCACCCCGTTCTGGATGATCTACGACGACCGCGGCGGTGAGGTTCCCCCGGTGCAGGCGACGAACGTCTCGATGGTCGAGACGGAGCGCTACCGCGACGCCGGATTATGGCGCACCGCAGCCACATTGGCGGAACTGGCCGCGCTGATCGGCGTTCCGGCCGACGCCCTCGAGGCCACGGTTACCCGCTATAACGACATGGTGGCCGGCGGCGTCGACACCGACTTCGGCCGCGGCGACGAGGCCTACGACCGCGCGTTCTCGGAGGGCAAGTCACCGATGGTGGCGATCACCGAGTCGCCGTTTCACGCCGCCGCCTTCGGGCTGTCCGACCTGGGCACCAAGGGTGGCCTGCGCACCGACACCCACGCGCGGGTGCTCGACGAGAACGGGGAACCGATACCTGGGCTGTATGCGGCGGGCAACACCATGGCCGCGGTCAGCGGCACCGCCTACCCCGGCGGCGGGAACCCGATCGGCGCGTCGATGTTGTTCAGCCACCGAGCCGCGCTGGACATGGCCGGCCGGCTCAGCCCTGCTTGACCAACTTGAACGGCATGCTGATGTATAGCGAGCCGCCCCGGCCGCAGGCGCCGGGCACCCCGGTGGTGCCGTCCTCGCCGACGAGCATGTTGGACGTCGGGTCGGAGGCGTCACCGGCCGGGCTCACGCCGTGGAACCGGTACACCTGCAGCCCACCGGCGACGCTGCCGTCGTAGCAGGGCATCCAGTCCGGAATGAAGCGCTTGACGTACCACTCGCCGCCGGTCTGGTAGATCGGTGCCGTCCAGCCCTTGTCGCTGGTGACGGTGCCGGTGCACTCGGTCGGGTAGCTGCACTGCGTCGAGATGGTCCAGATACTGCGGACGCTCTGCTCGTCGTGGTAGACGTCGTTGTTGGTCGCCCATTCGCCGTTCGAGGTGGCGGTGAACGTCCCGTTGAGGGCCCAGCGGTCGGAGGCGGCGGCGGTCGCCGAACCGGCCAGTCCGGCCACCGCGGCGACCGTGATCGCCGCGGCACTCACACCCAGCCTGCGCATCCCGCTACTCCTTCCCGGTGCCGGTCATGTGGTGGGCAGCAGGTCTTTCCAGGACCGCTGGCCCCCCTGAGTCACCAGATCGGTCTGACGGAAAACGTTACCGTCCGGTGTCGCGTACTGACCCGTCGCCGGGTCATAGGTGGCGACCGCCACCGACGGGCCGCCTGCGCCGGCGGTGTAGGCACTGGGCGCCACCGTGCCGCCCTGGTCGATCGGCGCCAGGTCCGGAACCGACTGGGGCGCAGGCACTTGCGGCACACCCGCGGGTGGAGCCGGGCCGGGCGGCCTCGGGGTGCCCTGCAGTGGGCCGTAGATGTTGTCGTTCAACGTGACCCGGTCGTCGAGCGGGATGCCCTGCGACACCAGGTTCGGGTCGAAGGGGTACGGGCCGGTCGCGTGCTGGCGCATCGCCAGCGGCTCGAACGGTGTGCTGCTCTCACAGATCTCGACGGTGGGTGCACGCTTGCCGGGCTGGCCCTGGCACGGATAGTTGCGCGCACCGCGGACCCCGATCGGTGAATCCTGCGGCAACTTGCAGTACAGCCCGTCGGGGGTGTCGATGTCGGACGTGTCGGCCGGCGAGCGCCACTGTGACGGCGGCAGGAACCCCACGGTGCACGCGGGTGGATCGCCGATACCCACGGTGAAGTCACCCTTGGCCATCCCGGTGGGGTTGTTCATCGGGCCGATGGACTGGATCGAGGCGACGAACGGCGGCAGCAGCACCAGCAGTTGCTCGATCGACGCGTGATACGTCACGGCAACCTGTCCCACCGTGGTGAGGTTGGCCAGCAGCACCGGCAGTGTCGGCTTGACCTGATTGAGCAGGGCCGTGGCCTCGTCCGCTGCGCCGGGCCCGTTCGCCAGGATGGCCCGCCACTGCGGATCGTCGGCGTTCAGTTGCCCGGTGATACCGGCCAGGCTCCGCGCCCAGGTCCGGATGGCGTCGGTGGAGGCGAGCTGACCGTCCAGCAGCGGGCGGCTGTCCTCGATCAGCGTGCGGGACTGATCGGCGGCCCCCTTGAAGTCGGCGGACAGCCGAGACGCCGACTCCGACAGCGTGCTCAGATTGTCCGCGGTGCCGTTAAGCGCCTTGAAGGTCTCGTTGAGCAGGTCGGGTATCCGTTCCTTCGGAATGCTCTTCAGCAGGGCGTGCACCCGGTCGAGCATCGGGCCGACCGCCTGCGGAACCGTGGTGTTCTTCGCCGCGATCACCGAGCCGTTCTCCAGGTAGGGCCCGGAGTCGGTCTTCGGCACCAGGTCCACGTACTGCTCGCCGACCGCCGACACACTGAGTACCCGGGCCTGCAGGTCGGCGGGCACCTTCGGCGAGGTGGCCAGCGACAGGGTGGCCTCCGCGCCGCTCTTGGTCGGACGCACGTCGGTGACCTTGCCCAGCTGGACGCCCCGGTAGGTGACGTTCGAGAACTGATAGAGCCCACCGGTTCTCGGCAACTCCAGCTTGACCGTCATGCGGCCGATGCCGAGCAGCGTCGGAACCTGCATGTAGGTGACCACCATGACCGCGATACCGATGATCGAGGCGATGGTGAAGATGATCAGCTGATTACGAACGAATCGGGTCAGCATCAGTTACCCCCTCCGCCCTGGGGCAGCGACGCCGGATCGGGGCCGGGTAGCGGCGGGCCCGGCAAGGGTCCGGGAGGCGGCGGACCGGGCAGGGGCCCGGGCCCCATGCCGGCGGCGGGCTGGTGATCGGCCGTGAGCGCGGCCTGGTTGGTGGTCGCGGCACCGGGCACCGGGTTCACCAACGGCGGGATGTCGGCGACCTGCGCGGGAACGGAGGTGAACGGCGCGTGCAAGGGGTCGTAGGTGTACGTAGCCCAGAACGGATCACCTGGTGCGGGAACGAGTTTGGCGTTCTCGTCGCCCCATGTGGTGCCGAGGAACAGCGAGTGTTTGAGCCGGGGGATGGTGAAGTCGAAGATGATGAACTGATTCAGGTAGTCACCCCGGATCGCCCGGTCGACGACGCTCTGGGTGTACGGGAAGGTCGGGAAGTAGGACAGCGCGGTGTCGATCTTGGGTCCCACATCGGCGAGCGCCTTGAGGGTGGGCTCCAGGTTCTGCAGGTTGCGAACCAGGTCCGCCTGGGTGTCGTTGACCAGCCCGGTGGCCAGGTTGGAGAAATCGCGGAACTTCGTCAGCGCCGTCACGATCCGCGGCCGCTCGTTGACCAGCACGTCGAGTGCGGGCGGAATCCGGTTGAGCGCGTTGGTCAGAACCTCACGCTGACCGGCGAACGTGCCGGCCAGATTGTTCAGCGATGTCACCGCGGCGTTGATGCTGTCGCGCTGTTCGGCGAGCAGGCCGACGAAGTCGTTGAGCCGGGTGAGCAGGTCGCGGATCTTGTCCTCACGACCGCCCAGCGCGGCGTTGAACTCCTTGACGATGTCCCCGATCTGGCCCAGTCCGCCGCCATTGACGACCACGGACAACGCCGACAGCGTCTGCTCGGTGGAGGGATACGTCGACGACCGGTTCAGCCCGAGCGTCGCGCCGGGCTGCAGCACCCCGCTGGGCGCCTGACCCAGCGGCGGGTTGAGGGCCAGGTGCATCGAGCCCAGCAGGCTGGTCTGCCCCACGGTCGCCACCGCGTTGGCCGGGATCACCACGCCGGGCTTGACCGAGACATCGACGTTGGCGTGCCAGTCGGTCACGGTCATCTTGCCGACGCTGCCCACCACCACATCGCCGACCAGTACGGGCGAATTCGATTCCAGCTGACCGATATTGGCGAGCTCGATGTGGTAGGTCTTCGACCCGTCCTCGTGTCCGACCGTGCCGGGCAGTGGCAGCGAGTTGAGTCCACCGAACGCGCACCCGGTGCTGGTGACCGCGACGCAGGCGGCGATCACCGCGACGCGGCGCATCGAATCACGGCGGATCATGAGCCGGGTGTCCCTTCGACGGGCGCCGGCGCCGGCGGCGGTGCCGACTCGGCGGGCAACAGCATCCCCGGCAGCGATGCCGGCGGCGGGGCCGCCGGAGCCACCGGCACCCCGGGCGGGATCGGCGCACCGCCGAACAGCGCGGGCGAGGGGTCGGCGGGCAGTCCGTTGGGTGCGTACGCACCGTGGAAGTTGGGCGGTGGCCCGTTCCAGCCGGCCGGCGGGGGCACGTCGCCATTGAGGCCGGTGTAGGCCGATACCGCGGGTGGAATCTCCGCGGGCTCTTGGGCTTTGGAACCGCCGGGGGCCAACGCCGGATCCGAGTAGATGAGCTTGTCCGGACTCGGCGACTTGCCCAGGTAGAGGTTCAGTGGAATCGGCAGGTAGTTGAAGTTCAGCAGCCGCAGCGCCGGCCCCAGGTACTGCGCGCACAGCTTCGCGGTCTCCGCCGAGGTGGCGTTCTCGATCGCACCGATGGCCGTGCAGATCACGCTGATCGGGTTGGAGAAGTTGGCCAGCGCGAAACCGCCCAGCCCGCTCTGGGTGTCGGGATTGTAGATGTTGTAGGAGTTGGCGATCGCGTTCGGCGCCACGTGCAGGACGTTCTTCAACACCATCTGGTTGTCGGCCAGATTCTTCGTGATGCTGCTCAGGTGCTGTAGTTGCTCGGCGGTCTGGTTTCGGCTGCCGGCGATGAACCGCTGCACGTCGACGACCGCGCTGGACAGGTTGGTCAATGCCGCGTCCAGGTCGGATCGGCTGCCGTCGACCACACTGGTGAGGCTGGCCAGGCGGTCCTGGAACTGGACGATCTGGACATTGCTGTCCCGGAGTGCCGTGACGAAGATCTGCAGGTTCTTGATGGTGTCGACGAGGTTGCCGCTGTTGTCGGCGAGCACCCGGCTCACGCCGGACAGTTGGGCGATGGTGTCGTGCAGCTTCTGGCCGTTGCCGTCCAGCGCGTTGGCGGCCGAGTCGATGAACCGGCCCACCGCGGTCTTGGAGGCGTCGTCCTTGGGGCCGAGATCGGTCGCCAGTCGCATCAACTGGGTCTTGACCTGATCCCACTCGACCGGCACGGCGGTGCGGTCCAGCCCGATCACCGCGCCGTCGGACATCTTCGGACCGCTGTCCTCATACGGCGGGGTGAGCTGGACGTAGCGCGCGCCGACCAGGTTCTGGGAAACGATGATCGCCTGAGCGTTGGCCGGGATCGGCACGTCGCGGTCGACGGCCAGGCTGAACTTGGTCTTGGTGCCCTGGGCCTGGATCGCCTTGATGGTGCCGACCTTGACCCCGGCCACCCGCACCTCGTCGCCGGGATAGATGGCGGTCGCGCTGGTGAAGTAGGCGGTGATGCTCTTCGGCTTGAAGAACGCCTGGCGCACCAGCAGGCCGATGCCACCCGCGACCAGCAGCGCCAGGATCACCGCGACGGCGATGGTGAGCGGCTTGCGACGCGTCATGGCTGCCCCCAACGCTCGTAGGGTTGCGGTATGCCGTTGTAGGGGAACGGAATCTCGGCCCGCGGCCCGGCGTTGTCCGGCGGCTGGCCGGCGTCGATGCCGCGGCGGAAGCCGAGCGCGTAGTCGAAGAAGGGTTGCGCGATCTGGCCGGGGCTCAGGTTCGCCACGAACGCGTTGTACAGGAAGCCGCTGTTGACCGCCTCGGCCTGGGTGATCTGGTATTTCGCCAGACCCTTCAGCGCCGCGGTGATGTTGTCGTTGTTGCGCTCCAGCATCGCCGTGACCGCATTGATCTTCTCCAGGGCCGGAGCGAGGTCCTTCTCGTTGTCGGCGACGATCCCCGAGAGGTGCTTGGACAGCGCGGAGGTGTTGGCCAGCAGGTTCACGATGGCGTAGCGGCGCTCCTGGAGCACACCGATCAGGTCGTTGGCGTTGAGCAGCAGCGAGTTCACCTGTTGGCTGCGCTCCCCCAGGATGCTGGTCACGTTCGATGCGCTCTTGAGCAGGTTGCCCAGGGATTCGTTGCGCTCGTTGAGCATTCGCGACAGCCGGCTCACCCCGTCGAACGTCGGCCCGAGTTGCGGGGAGATCCGGTCGATGGTGTCCGACAGCGTGTTCAACGACTGGTTCAGCTGGGCGGTGTCGGTGTCGGCGGTGTTGGCGGTGAATTCGCTGAGCGAATCGGTCAGCGAATACGGGGCGCCGGTTCGGGTCACCGGGATCACGTCGGCCGGCTTCAATGTGCCCTTGCCGTCGGATTCCAGGGTCAGCACCCGCTGACCCAGCAGGGTTCCGGTGCGGATGTGCGCGGTGGTGTCGGCGCCCAGCCGCACCGTGCCCCTGACCATGAAGGTCACCAGCGCCTTGCCACGCTGCAGGGCCACGTCGGTCACGGTGCCCACCTTGACTCCGGACACCTTGACATCGTTACCCGGCACCAGGCCACCGGCCTCGGTGAACAGGGCCTGGTGCTTGATCGACGTCGCCCAGGTCAAGATCCGCTCGGGTTGCAGGCCGACGGCGATGACCAGAATGATCAGCACCACGCCGAGGAAGCCCGACCTGATGAGCGAGGAACCACGGTATTTCAGCATCAGGGCTCCGCGCACCTTCCCGTGTGTTGGACGATCCAGGGGAAGTACGCGGTGCGGCCCTGCAGATCGGTGACGCGGAACGACAGCCCGCACAGGTACTGATTGAGGAAGCTGCCGTAGGAGCCGAGGCGAACCAGCTTGCGGTAGTTCTTCGGCGCCTTCTGGATGGTGATGTCCAGAAGTTCCTTGTCCTGGTCGAGGTTCGGTGCCAACCGGCCGAGTTGGTCGATGGTGCCGGCCAGCGGCGCCCGTGCCTGGCCGAGCAGGTCGGTCAGCGACGCGGTCCCGTTGTCCAGCGCGGTCACGGCCTGGCCGATCGGGTCCTTGTCCGACGACAATCCGGTGATCAGCTTGTTGAGCTTGTCCACCGCACCGGAGAACTTGTCCCCGTCCTTGGAGATGGTGGCCACGACGGTGTTCAGGTTGTCGATCAGCTGCTGCACGGTCTGACCGTTGTCGGCCAGGGTGTTGGAGAACGACGACGTCTTGGCGAACAGCGATTCCAGGTTGGCGTCCTGCCCCTGCAAGACCTGAATGAGCGAGTTGGTCAGGGCATTGACCTCCTGCGGACGCAGGCCCTGCACAACGGGTTTCAGACCACCCAGCAGCAGGTCGAGGTCCAGGGCCGGCTCGGTTCGGTCGAGCGGGATCTGCGAGCCGGGCGGCGCGATCTTGCCGGAGCCCGGGCCGTCGACGAGTTCGAGGTAACGGTCGCCGACGAGGTTCAGGTAGCGCACGACGGCCTTGGTCCCGGATGTCAGCACGATGTTGCGGTCGGCGTCGAAGTCGACGATCACCTTGTTGTCCGGTTGCAGCGCAACGCTGTTCACGGTGCCGATCCGGACGCCGGCCACCCGCACGGAGTCGCCGGACTTCAGGCTGGAGGCGTCGCGGAAGACCGCGGAGTAGCTGTCGCCCGAACCGGACCGGTACTGACCGAAGATGGCGAACAGTGCCACGGTCAGCAGCACCATCACCACCCCGAAGCTGCCGATCTTGAGGATCGTCCTGGAAATGGGGCTCATCCGGGCATCCCGATCTGTGCGCTGTTGCGCGGCGGCCCGTCGATCGGGCCGAAGAGCGCCTGCTTGAGGGCGTCGGAGTTCAGCAGGATGCCCTGATTGCCGTACTGCGCCTGGTTGGTGCCGATGTCGGCGACCACGAACGGCGCGGGCTGTTCGAACGGCACCCGGGGCAGGTCGGTGCACTGCGGTCCGCCCGTGGCGGCCACCTTCGGCAGGTCCTGGGGATACCGGTAGCGCTC
>JAGQTW010000074.1 GCA_020438785.1 Mycobacterium sp.
AGCGCCAGCGCCATCGCGATCATCACCCGCTGGCGCATGCCACCCGAGAACTCGTGCGGATAGTCGCGCACCCGACGCTCGGGGTTGGGGATGCCCACCGACCGCAGCAACTCCACCGCCTGCGACAGCGCCTCGGCCTTGGCGACGTCCCGGTGCGCGCGGATCATCTCGGCGATCTGATCGCCCACCCGATACACCGGGTTCAGCGAGGTCATCGGATCCTGGAACACCATCGCGATGTGTTCGCCACGCACCGTGCGGAATTCATCCTCGGGCAGCTCGACGAGGTCGGCGCCCTCGAAGCTCACCGACCCGGTGATCGTCGAGTTGGGCGCGCGGGTCAACCCCATCAGGGTCTGCGCCGTGACGCTCTTTCCGCTTCCGGACTCGCCGACGATCGCCACGACCTCACCGGGGGAGACCTCAAAGGACACCCCGTCGACCGCATGGACCACGCCGTCGTCGGTGCGGAAGCTCACCCGCAGGTCGCGAACCGAGATGACCGGGCTCATACCGGTGCCGCCTCGCCGAGCCGGATGCGCGGATCGAGCACCGCGTAGAGGATGTCGACGATCGTGTTGAACAGCACGATGAAGAACGCCCCGAACATGGTCACCGCCATCAGCGGCGGTAGGTCCAGTTTGCCGATCGCCTGCCCGGCGTAGAGCCCGACACCGTTGATGTTGAACACCGTCTCGGTGAGGATCGCCCCACCGCCGACCACGGCGCCGAAGTCGAGGCCGAACAGCGTGACGATCGGGATCATCGAGTTGCGCAGCACATGGCGGATGCGCACCTGCCGCTCGCTGATGCCCTTCGCCCGGGCGGTGCGCACATAGTCCTCGTTCATCGCGTCGAGCATGTTGGACCGCAGCACCCGGCTGTAGAAGCCGACGTACAGCACGGCCAGCGTGACCCACGGCAGGATGAGGTGATACGCCCACTGCGCCGGATCCTCGGTGAGCGGCACGTAGCTGCCGGTGGGGAACAGCTGGACCTTGAAACTGAAGAAGTACAACAGGATCGCCGCCAACCAGAACACCGGCATCGAGATGCCCACCAGCGCCAGGACGGTCAGCGCCCGGTCGGTGAACCGGCCGGCCCGCACGGCACTGAGATAGCCGAACCAGACCGCCAGCGCCATCCACAGCACGGCCGCGCCGATGCACAGCGACAGGGTCGCGGGCAGGCCGTCCCAAATCTGTTCGGCCACATTCTGGCTGCTCGCATACGAGGTGAGCTCGCCGGTGAAGATCTGCTTCATCATGGTCAGGTACTGCACCGGCAGCGGACGGTCCAACCCCAGGTCCGCGCTCACCCGGGCGATCAGCGCGGGGTTGGCGTTCTTGCCCGCGATGCGCGCCGCCGGGTCGGAATTGGGGATGACGTTGAAGATCAGGAACACGATCACCGAGATCGCGAACAGTACCGCGATCATGCCGATCAGCCGTCGGGCAGCGAACCGGAGCATGCTAGTGCTCCAGCCTGATCTTGGCGCGCGGGTCCAGCGCGTCGCGCAGGCCATCGCCGAATACGTTGAGCGACAACACCGTCAACACGATCATCAGGCCGGGGACGATGGTCAGGTGCGGTGCGGTGTAGATGGTCTGGTATCCGTCGGCGATCATCGTGCCCCAGGACGCGTTCGGCGGACGCACGCCCGCGCCGAGGAACGACAGCGCGGATTCCAGCAGCATGTTGTTGGCGATGTTGAGGGTGAAGAACACGATGATCGTGGAGACGATGTTCGGCAGCAGTTCGGAGACCATGATCCGCACCGGTCCCTTACCCTGGGCCACGGCGGCCTCGACGAACTCCTTCTCCCGCAGGGCCAGGATCTCGCCGCGAACGGGGCGGGCCATGTACGGCACGTAGACCAGGCCGATGATGAGGATCGGTATCCATAGCGAGTCACCGGCGACCACCAGGCCGCCGATCTTGAAGCCGCCGAGGGCGAGGGTGGTGCCGAGCGCGATGCCGAGCAGCAGCACCGGGAAGGCCCACACCACATCCAGAATCCGCGACAGCACCGCGTCGATCCAGCCCCGGTAGTAGCCGGCGAGCGTGCCGATGATCACCGCGAACAGGGTGGTGATCACCGCGGCGAGCACCCCGATGTAGATGGAGGTGCGCCCGCCGTACATCAACCGCACCATCACGTCGCGGCCGTTCTGGTCCGCGCCGAGCAGGTAGCGTCCCCGCAGTCCTGGCCCCAACGGGGTGCCGTCGGGTGCGACCACGTAGGTATCGCGGCCGTCGACGAGCACCTTGTCGGTGATGTGGTTCTGGTTGGGTCCGGTGTGCGCCACGTGGTCGGCCCACAGCGGGGCGGCCAGCGAGAACAGCACCAGTAGGAGGAACAGCACTCCGAAGCCCAGGGCGATCTTGTTGCGCCGCAACCTTTCCCAGGCCAGATACCAGGGACTGCGCCCCTGGACTTCTGTGACCATCGCGTCGGCTACTTCAACGCGAAGGAGGTGTAGTCCTGGTTGAACAGCAGATGCCGATAGGACTTGTCGAAGTCCATCCGCTCTGAAAGGAACGTCGTGTACTGCTCGTTGCCGTACGGCGCCCACACCGCCTGCTCCATGTAGGCCTTGTCCATCTCGGCGTACTGTTTGCGGACGTCGTCGGTGAGTTGCTTCTGCAGCAGCTCGTTCTGCTTGGCATCGAGCTCGGGGATCTTGACCCGGGAGAAGTTGTTGCCGTTGGTCGGCAGGATGTTCTCGCCGTTGAGCAGCGGGCGGAAGAAGTCGTCCGGGTGTGGGAAGTCCTGGAACCAGTCCGCGAAACCGGTGTCCAAATCCGGTGTCGACTCGTTGCCGATGGTCTGGAAGTAGGTGTCACCGGAGATGACCTTCAGCGTCGCGTTGAAGCCGAGCTGGGTCAGCAGGTCGTGGTAGTACTCGCCGATCCGCTTGCGGTCCGGCTCGTCGTCGGTCCACACCGTGATGTCCTTGTCGGCCGGATTGGCCTCGGCGATCAGGGCCTTGGCCTTGGCCATGTCCGGGCCCGCGTACAGCTTGTATTCGTCGTGGCCGGGCATGCCGGGCGGCAGGATCTGCTGAGTGGGGCGCAGGCGGCCGCCGAAGACGCGGTTGAGCGCCTCGGGGTCGATGGCGTAGTTGATGGCCTGGCGCACCTTGAGATCGTTGAACGGCGCCTTCTGGGTGTTCATCCAGAAGTAGTAGGTGTTGATGGAGTCCTCCATCCGGAACCGGCTGGCGTACTTCGCCTTGATCTCGGGCAGCCGGTCGGCGTCCGGTGGGTCGGTCATGTAGTCGATCGTGTTCTGCTGAACGCCGGTGACCTGTGCGGAGTTGTTCTTGTTCTGGGT
The DNA here is from genome assembly GCA_020438785.1 of Mycobacterium sp. Classification (GTDB taxonomy): domain Bacteria; phylum Actinomycetota; class Actinomycetes; order Mycobacteriales; family Mycobacteriaceae; genus Mycobacterium. Next base: position 3,338 of record JAGQTW010000074.1, read on the forward strand.
GACGATGATCTTGTCGACCTGAGCGTCGGTCACCTCGGTGGCGCCGGCATCCTTGACGGTCTTGAACTGCGGATTGCGTTCCAGTGTAAGGGTGTTCGGCGCATCGACCTTGGTGATGACGAACGGCCCGCTGGACGGCGGCGGGCTGTTGGTGGCGTCCTTGTCCAGCGGCGTGGTCTGCGGAACCGGTGCGGCGAACATCAGGCCGAGGATGTTGTTGAACGTGCCGTTGGGATTCTCCAGCGAGATGGTGATGTCGCCGGTGGCGTCATCGGTCTTGATACCGCTGATGGTGTCGGACTTGCCGTCGGCGAAGTCCTTCGCGCCGATGATGCCTTCGTAGAACACCGAGCCGCCGGAGTCGGCCTTGAAGAGCCGCTTGATGGCATATGTGAAATCCGACGCCTTGATCGGCGTGCCGTCGGAGTACTTCATGTTCGGTCGCAGGGTCAGCTTGTAGGTCTTGCCGTCCGGTGAGATGTCCGGCATGTCCTTGGCCAGCCCGGGCACCACGTCGGTGCCCGGGTCACCCTTCTGGTGCTTGTAGGTCAGCAGCGGGATGTAGGTGTTCCACAACACCTCCCACCCCTCCAGGGTGTAGGACAACTGGGGGTCGACGTAGTCGGGGAACGACGTCATCGTCACGTTGATCTCGCCGCCGCCGGACCCGCCGACGCTCTTCTTGCCACCGCAGGCGGCCACCCCGAACGTGGCCACCGCGGCGATGCTCACGACGCCGACGGCAACGCGCAGCTTGCTCATATCGCTCCCTGAGGTTCACACAGCACACGGTCCGGTTAGGGACTAGGACACTCTGCCGTAATCAGCCCATCTTGGGGGCAGAACCGCGGGGCCGCATCCGGGAAGCACGGATCTTTGCCCGAACCGCGTGGCGGCTCAGAACCAGTCGGGGCGCATCTCCAGGGTCGTCCGGTCCAGGCTCTCGAGCAGCCGCAGCTGCGCGGCGGTGCGCGGCAACTCGTAGCGGAAGAAGTACCGGGCGGCCTGCCGCTTGCCGTCGTAGAAGTCACCGGGCTGATCGCCGGCGGCCAGGAACTGCTCGAGCCACATCCAGGCGATCACGATATGACCGAACGCCTCGAGGTAGACGGCGCTGTTGGCCATCGCGGCCTCGACGTCACCGGAACCGAACATCGCCATGGTGACCTCGACCAGCCGCTGCCAGGACCCGCCCAGTGCGGCGGCCAGTTCGGCGGACTCCCCGCCGACGTTGTCGGCGGCATCGATGCACTCCGTGATGCACCCGCCGAGGGCGACCAGGCTGGCGCCGTCGCGTTGAGTCACCTTGCGGCCCAGCAGATCCAGGCTCTGGATCCCGTGGGTGCCTTCGTGAATCGGGTTGAGCCGGTTGTCGCGGTAATGCTGCTCGACGTCGTATTCGCGGGTGTAGCCGTATCCGCCGAGCACCTGGATGGCCAGACTGTTGGCCTCCAGACACCACTGCGAGGGCCAGCTCTTGGCGATCGGAGTCAAGATGTCCAACAGCACCCCCGCCTGCTCGCGCTCGGCGTCGGACTCGGCGCTGTCCTGCCGGTCGACCAGTCGGGCGCAGTACAGGGCGAGGGCGAGTGCCCCTTCCACGTAGGACTTCTGCGCCAACAACATTCGCTTGACGTCGGCATGCTCGACGATGGGGACTTGCGGGCTGGTCGGGTCCTTGCTCGTGATCGGCCTCCCCTGGGGCCGCTCGAGCGCGTACTGCAGCGACTTGAGATACCCGGTGTAACCCAACGCCACCGCGCCCATGCCGACACCGAGGCGCGCCTCGTTCATCATGTGGAACATATAGACGATGCCGCGGTGTGGTTCACCGACCAGATACCCCACCGCGCCGTTGAAGTTCAGCACCGTGTTCGTGATGCCCCGTTGGCCCATCTTGTGGTTGAGGCCGGAGATCGCCACGTCGTTGCGCGGGCCCACCGAGCCGTCGTCCTCGACGAGGAACTTCGGCACGATGAACAGCGAGATGCCCTTGGTGCCGGGCGGCCCGCCGGGGATCTTCGCGAGCACCAGATGGACGATGTTCTCCGACATTTCGTGCTCCGCGCCGGAGATCCACATCTTGGACCCGAACAGCCGGTAGCCGCCGTCGCCGCCGGGTTCGGCGCGGGTGGTGATGTCGGCCAGCGAGGAGCCTGCCTGCGGCTCCGACAATGCCATCGTCCCGGTGAACCGCCCGGCGAGCATCGGCTTGACGAAACGCTCGATCTGCTCGGGACTGCCGAACTTGGAGACCAGGTTCGCGTTGGCGACCGTGAGCATCAGGTAGCCCGAGGTGCTGACGTTGGCCGCCGAGAACCACGCGAACCCGGCCTGCGCGACGCTCACCGGCAATTGTGACCCGCCGAGCGCATGGTCCATCGTCATGCCCAGCAGGTCGGCCGCGGCGAACGCGTCGATGGCCTGTTTGACCTCGGGGATCACCGTGACCGTCGTGCCGTCGAACGACGGCTCGTTCTGGTCGCTCTTCTTGTTGTGCGGCGCGAAGTAGCGGGTGGCCAGGTCCTCACAGAGGTCGAGGACGTCGGCGAAGGTTTCGCGGGAGTGTTCGGCGAATCTGGACCGCTTGGTCAACTCGTCGACGGCCAACCACTCGAAGAGCAGGAACTCCAGATCCCGCCGGGACATCACGGTCGATTTGATCCGCGCCATCTTCTCCACCTAATGCCTGTGTACATGGATTGGTCACGAGATTCCGCGGACCGAGTCTCGTCCGTTGAGTTACCTTCGACCCTAGCGGCTACGCGACCGTCAAAATACGGTCTGAGCTGAGCACGGGTTGGGGGATTGGGTAGGAGACCGGTGGTCATGGCAACAATCAAACGAACTCTGGCGGGCGTCCCGGCCGCCCTGGTGGCCCTCGCCGGGATGGCCGTCATTTCCCCGGCCGTGAGCACGGCCGCAGGCTGCGGACCGGGCACCATCTACGACGCCCCATCGGATAGCTGCGTGGTGGCCGCCGAGCCGGCGCCGCCACCGCCTTTGCCGCCGCCACCGCCCCCGCCGCCGGTGTGGAACGGGCCCCAGCCCTGGGTGTCGGCGAGCATCTGCGCACCGATTCCGTTCGTTTCGCTGTGCGTCGGCGTGTGACATCCCGAATAGGCTTGCCGGATCTCGCCGCTCCGAGAGTCCGGGGATATGTACTGGTAGAGCGGCTTTCCATCGGCTGATTCGGGCTTCGGTGGCCCGCGCGGCGCGCCGTGACCCGACCCCCGAATTCACCGCCGGGGCGGTTTCGGCTTTATGGTTTTAGGCGTGCCTGAATTGGATCGTCGCAACCTCATGTTCATGGCGGGGTTCGGAGCCCTAACCGTCGCAATTCCGTTCCCCAAGGCCGCTGCGGCCCCGTCGCAGCCCGCGCCGGCCTCCCCGGCCCCGAGCGCGCAGACCCCGGCCTACGTCTTCGCCGACGAGTTCGACGGCCCGGCCGGGTCGGCGCCCGACCCGTCGAAGTGGATGATCGCGCAGGCCCGTGAGGTCATCAAGAACCCGGTGTTCTGGGACCGCCCGGAGAACATGGGCCAGTACCGCGACGACCGGGCGAACGTCTTCCTGGACGGCAACTCCAACCTGGTCATCCGGGCAACCCGAAACGACGACAACAGGTACGTCAGCGGCAAGCTGGTCAGCACTTTCCGCACCGGCATCAACCACACCTTCGAGGCCCGGATCAAGTTCAACTGCCTCACCGCCGGCTGCTGGCCGGCCTGGTGGTTGTTGAACGACAACCCCGAGCGCGGCGGCGAGGTCGACCTTGTGGAGTGGTACGGCAACGGGGAGTGGCCGTCGGGCACCACGGTCCACGCCCGACTGGACGGCGAGTCGTTCGCGACCTTCCCGCTCGGGGTGGACAGCAACTGGCACCGGTGGCGGTGCACCTGGAACGACTCCGGCATGTACTTCTGGATGGACTACGTCGACGGTGCCGAGCCCTACTTCTCGGTTCCGGCCAACTCGCTGGACGACTGGCCGTTCAACGATCCGGGCTACGAGTTGGCACCCGTCCTCAACCTCGCGGTCGGTGGCTCCGGCGGTAAGGATCCGAAGCCTGGAAAGTACCCGGCCGACATGTTGGTCGACTGGGTCCGCGTCTTCTGAGCCCCGCTTTGTGCCGCGACTGAGGGACCATCGCCGGCGCGGGGCCTAGTCTGGGAGCGATTCCGGCACAGGAGGCCCCGATGAGCGACCACGAAGTCAAGATGATCATCCTGTCGACCGACGACCTGGACGAGTCGATCCGGTTCTACAGCGAGACCCTCGGCATGACGGTGAAGTTCCGCGACGGAACCCATTTCGCCGCCCTTGACGGCGGGCCGGTGACCCTCGCGCTGGCGACCGCCATCGACCATCCGATTCCCGGGCAGGTGGTCGTGGGCATCAAGACCGCCGATGTCGACGCCGCGGCGAAGGCCATCGAGGCCAGCGGCGGCGGGATCGTGAAGGGCCCGTACGACGACGCGCACGAACGCCGCGCGGTCGTCTACGACAACAAGGGCAACGGCCTGGTGTTCTACAGTCCGCTGGCCCGGTAAGAACCGCCACCTGCTAGGGGCGTCAGACCGCCATAGGACCGGCGCGTCCCACGGTTCGGCTCTCCGGTGTTCTGGTGGCGCAGATCGTCAACTCCCGCCGTCCATCTGGCCCAGCCGCTGCTGATCGCCGGCCTGTCCGGCTCGTTGGCCCGCGCCGCATTCTTCGCCGCCTTCGGCACCGCCGTCCGCCTGGTCGGGACCTACCTCGCGGGTTGGCCGACGGACCGCTTCGGCGCTCGGCGGGTCTTGGTGGCGGCGACGCTGTTGCGTGGTGTCGTGTTGGCTGGCATCCCCGTCGCGATGGCCCTCGGCGTCCTGCACCTGACCTTCGCCATGGTCTGCTATACGGTCGAGGCGCTGATCCGCGGTTACGTGGACACCTCGGTGCATACGGTTCCGCTCGAACTGGCCGGGCACCGGGCGGACTTGTTGGATCGCATCAACTCTCGGTATGAGTTGGCATTCGAGGTGGGTGCGGTGGCGGGACCGCTGATGCTCAGCGGCCTGATGATCTGGTCGGACGGCATCGTGCCGCATATCGTCATCCCGGTCGGGTTCGTGGTGTCGGCAGGCTGCTACCTGTTCGTCCCGGAACGGTCGGTCGGCGGCGACGGCGCGCACAACCCCGCGCACGGCGGGACGTGGGCGGGTTTGAAGTACCTCGCCACGCACCGGTATTTGCTGGTCATCGTCGTGGGCCTGATGCTGTTCCACCTCTACGAGCTGCGCAAGGTCCTCAGCGCGTTCTTTGCCAAGGGGCTGTTGCACCAACCGTCCTCGGCCGGTCACGTCGGGGCCGCCTTCGCGCTCGGCGGGGTGGTCGGGGCGTTGCTTTACGCGGTGAGCAGGCATCGGGGCCGGGGAGCGGGCTGGGTCCTGGGTGGGGTCGCGGGCACCGTGTTCCTGGCGCTGGGATGGATCCCGGTCAACCTGCCGACCATGATCGTCGCGGTCTTCCTGTTCGGCGTCACCAACGTCGGTGCCCGGCTGGTGCTCACCCGGTGGCGGCAGGAACTGACCCCCCTGGACCAGGCCGGCGGGGTGACGGCCGCCTCCGAGTTCGGCAGGACCGCCATGTCGGTCGGTGTCGACGGCCTTGTGGGAGGGGCGTTTTCGGCGGGATTCGGCGCCTACGGCGCCTTCGGGCTCGTCGGCGGCATGCTGGGACTCTTCGCGGCCGCCCAGCTGGCGGTCACGCGATTCCTGGCCAGGATGCCGACGCCGGAGACCCCGGAGCGTTAGCCGAGGCGGACGGTTTGCTGTTTGCCGCGTCCGTGCTTGGTGGCCCGACGACAACGGCGGCGCCCGGCGCGAGGCCCACAGTCGGGCCACAGCAATGCCGATCCCCGAATTCGGCCGGCCGGGCACCGGCAAAAGTTTCCTCCTTCAAGCAGAGGCCACAGCGGGCTGGAAACTTCCTGCGGTCTGCGACCGGCTACTCCGCAGCTAACCTGGCGGAGGCGTCGCGCCGGTTACGATCAATCACCCCGAGGCCGGTTACCGTCGCACGAACAGTTCCGCAACCAGGCGGCACGACGGTTAGCTGTGCGCTACCCTCGAATGGGTTTCACACGTGTCAATTTTGGAGTCTGTTGAAGGGGGCGACATCGGGTCGTTCGACGACGGCGATCGCTGCGTTGCCGTCGTCGGCCGCGATCAGGAAAGGACATTCGATCGGTGCCCGGTACGGCTTGGGCGTTTTCGCAGGTCACGCGGCGGTTCAGGGGTAAACCGCCAGTCCTGTGGGCCCGAACGGCAGCCGGAACCGCGCCGATGAGGGACTGATCGGTTCTCCCTGCGGACCGCGATTGACATGCGTAATCAGTTTGGGGTTGGGGGTCGGGTGGATCTTGGCGGGGGGCTCCCGCTGACTCGAGGTCAGCTGGATATCTGGCTGGCGCAGGAAGCGGGTCTGGCCGGTACGGAGTGGCAGCTGGGGCTGTTGGGGCGGATCGCCGGCCGGGTGGATCGGGATCTTCTCCACGAGGCGATTCGGCAGGTGGCACGCGAGGCCGAACCCGGCAGGGCCGCCTTCTTCGTGGCCGCCGGGCAGGTCTATCAGCGGGCGATCGACTATCCGGACGTCGAGCTAGATTTCTACGACCTGACGGGGTCGAAGGATCCGGCGTACGAGGTCGGTGAAATCTCGTCGTCGATACGCCGCACGCCGATGCCGCTGTCCGGCCCGCTGTTCAAGTTCGCGCTTTTTCAAACTTTGCCCGATGAGTTCTATTTGTTCGCGTGCTGCCACCACATCGCGATGGACGGGCTGGGCATGGTTCTGGTCAGCCGCCGCATCGCAGCAATCTATTCGGCGCTGGTCGCAGGCGAACCCGTCCCGCCGGCTTACTTCGGCTCACTGAGCGATCTGGTCGGCGGGGAGGCGGCCTACGAGGCGTCGTCCGACTATGTCGACGACCGGGACTACTGGAGCGCCCACCTTCCCCCCGACGAGGCAGCGCATCACCGCTCCGCGGAGTTCGCCGGCGGCGACGACGGCTCCACCCCGTCGGTGCCGATCGCGCT
>JAGQTW010000494.1 GCA_020438785.1 Mycobacterium sp.
ACCCGGGCACGGTCAACTCCGACGGCTCCCCCAACAAGCCCAACGTCGGCATCGCCTACGCGGCCGGCACCGGCGGCGGTTATGGGCCCGAGGGCGTGAACGGGTCGAAGGTGTTCCTGCCGTTCGGCCTGGACCCGAAGACCACCCCGGTGATGGGCAGCTACAACGAGAACACCGTCGCGGCCAAGGCGACGTCGGCCTGGTACGAGCTGCCGCCGCGCAGCCCGGACCGGCCGCTGGTCACCGTCGCCGCCGCCGGGGCGATCTGGTTCTACGACGAGGAGGGCCAGTTCAACTACGGCCAGTCCCTCAAACTGCAGTGGGGTGTGCACCGGCCGGACGGCAGCTTCCAGGCGCTGGGTTCGGTGCAACCCATCGACGTCATCGCCCAGAAGGCCTGGCGCAACCTGCGATTCCCGATGGCGTGGGCGCCGCCGGAGGCCAACGTGGCCCGCATCGTCGCCGACGATCCGAACCTGAGCACCGACCAGTGGTTCGGCTTCACCCCGCCGCGGGTGCCCGTGCTGCAGACCGCCCAGCAGTTCCTCGGCTCGCAGACCCCGATCCTGATGGACATCGCCACCGCCGCGAACTTCCCGTGTCAGCGGCCGTTCGCCGAACATCTCGGCGTCGCCGAGGTCCCGGAGTACCGGATCCTGCCCAACCTCAAGCAGGTCGTGGTGTCGTCGAACATGTGGCAATCCGCCCGCTCCGGCGGCCCGTTCCTGTTCATCCAGGCGCTGCTGACCACCGCGACCATCCCGACCTATCTGCGCAACGACTGGTACCGGGACTGGGGCGCGCTGGAGCGCTACATCCGGCTGGTGCCCGCGAGCGAGGCGCCGAACGCCGTCCTCGACCAGGGTTCCAAGACCGTATTCGGTTGGGGCCGTACCGGACCGATCAGGGCCTTGCCGTGATAGGGGGGCCATGACACAGACTCTCGAGGCCAACGCCCGCGACGCGGCCCGCGACGTCGCGATCACCCGCAGGCTGGCCACCGTCGCCGGGCTGATCGGCTTCGTGCTGTCGGTGCTGACCCCACTGCTGCCGGTGGTACAGACCACCGCCACGCTGAACTGGCCGCAGAACGGCAGGCTCGGCAACGTCACCGCGCCGCTGATCTCCGAGGCGCCGGTGTCGCTTACCGCGACGGTGCCGTGCGAGGTGATCCGGTCCATGCCGCCGAAGGGCGGCCTGGTGCTGGGGCTGGCACCGGCGAAAGGCAAACAGGCGAGCCTGAATTCGCTGTTCGTCAACGTCACCAGCCAGCGGGTGGACATCACCGACCGCAACGTGGTGATCGCCAGCGTGCCGCGGGCGCGGGTGGTCGGCAGCGCAAATGCCCCCGGCTGTTCGCGAATCGAGATCAGCTCGACGACGGCCGGAACATTCGCGACGTTCGTGGGGCTGACCGATCCGGCCACCGGCAAGGAGCAGCGCGGTGGCTTCCCCGACCCCAACCTGCGCCCGGCGATCGTCGGGGTGTTCACCGACCTGACCGGCCCGGCCCCGCCCGGCTTGACGTTCTCGGCGACCATCGACACCCGGTTCTCCACCAAGCCAACGGCTTTGAAGCTGGCCGCGATGCTGCTGGCGATCGCCGCGACCGCGGTGGCACTGGCGGCGCTGTGGCGGCTGGACCGGCTCGACGGCAGGCGGATGCACAGCCTGATCCCCCAGCGTTGGCGCACGTTCACCGCGGTGGACGTCACCGTGGTGAGCGCCTTCCTGGTCTGGCACGTCATCGGCGCCAACTCCTCCGACGACGGCTACATCCTGCAGATGGCGCGGGTGGCCGACCACGCCGGCTACATGTCGAACTACTTCCGCTGGTTCGGCAGCCCCGAGGACCCGTTCGGCTGGTTCTACAACGTGCTCGCCCTGATGACCCACGTCAGCGATGCCAGCATCTGGATGCGGCTGCCGGATCTGGTGTGCGCGCTGGTGTGCTGGCTGCTGCTGAGCCGGGAGGTACTGCCCCGGCTGGGGCCCGCGGTGGTGGGCAGCAGGCCCGCACTGTGGGCGGCCGGCCTGGTGCTGCTGGCCGCCTGGATGCCGTTCAACAACGGGTTGCGGCCGGAGGGCCAGATCGCCACCGGTGCCCTGATCACCTACGTGCTCATCGAGCGGGCGATCACGTCCGGGCGGTTGACCCCGTTCGCGTTCGCGATCGTCAGCGCGGCCTTCACCCTCGGTATCCAGCCCACCGGCCTGATCGCGGTGGCCGCCCTGATCGCCGGTGGCCGGCCCATCCTGCGAATCCTGGTGCGCCGCCGGGCGATCGTCGGCACCTGGCCGCTGGTCGCACCGCTGCTGGCCGCGGGCACCGTCATCCTGACCGTGGTGTTCGCCGATCAGACCCTGGCAACGGTGTTGGAGGCGACCAGGATTCGCACCGACATCGGCCCCAGCCAGGCCTGGTACACCGAGAACCTGCGGTACTACTACCTGATCCTGCCGACCGTCGACGGCTCGCTGTCGCGCCGGTTCGGCTTCCTGATCACCGCGCTGTCGCTGTTCATCTCGATGTTCATCATGGTGCGCCGCAAGCGGGTTCCCGGCGTGGCCCGCGGGCCGGCCTGGCGGTTGATGGGCGTCATCTTCGCCACCATGTTCTTCCTGATGTTCACCCCCACCAAGTGGGTGCACCACTTCGGGTTGTTCGCCGCGGTGGGGGCGGCGATGGCCGCGCTGGCCACCGTGCTGGCCTCCCCCGCGGTGCTGCGCTGGTCGCGCAACCGGATGACCGTGGTGACCGCGGTTTTGTTCCTGCTCGCGCTGTGCTTCGCGACGACGAACGGCTGGTGGTACGTCTCGAGCTACGGCGTGCCGTTCAACAACGCGATGCCGCGCATCGGTGGAATCACCGTCAGCACGATCTTCTTCGCGCTGTTCGCGGTGTCGGCGCTGTACACGGTGTGGCTGCACTTGCGCTCCCGCAGCCACGGGGAGGGCCGCATCGCGCGGGCGATCACCGCGGCGCCCATCCCGCTGGCGGCCGGCTTCATGGTGCTGGTGTTCATGGCGTCGATGGCGGCCGGCGTGGTGCGCCAGTACCCGACCTACTCCAACGCGTGGGCCAACCTGCGGGCGTTCTCCGGTGGCTGCGGGCTGGCCGACGACGTGCTGGTCGAACCGGACACCAACGCCGGGTTCCTGAGCCCGCTGCCCGGCGACTACGGACCGCTCGGCCCCTTGGGCGGGACGAAGCCGGTCGGTTTCACGCCCAACGGATTGCCGGAACACATTGTGGCCGAGGCGATCCGGATGACCAACCCGCAGCCGGGCACCGACTACGACTGGGACCAGCCGATCAAGCTGAGCACTCCCGGCGTCAACGGCTCCACGGTGCCGCTGCCGTACGGCCTGGACCCGGGCCGGGTTCCGGTGGCTGGCAGCTACGTCACCGGCCCGCAGCAGGAGAGCCTGCTCACCTCGGCCTGGTACGAGTTGCCGCGGCCCGACGGCGGCCACCCGCTGGTGGTCGTCACGGCCGCGGGCACCATCGCCGGCGACAGCGTGCTCAACGCGCACACCGACGGCCAGCTCGTCGAGTTGGAGTACGCCCGGCCCGGCCCGGACGGAGCCCCGGTGCCCGCCGGGCGGGTGCAGCCCTACGACATCGGCCCGGCCCCGTCCTGGCGCAACCTGCGCTACGACCGCTCCCGGATACCGGCCGACGCCACCGCGGTGCGCATCGTGGCCGCCGACCGGTCGCTGGGCCTGGGCGACTGGATCGCCGTCACGCCGCCGCGGGTGCCGGAGCTACGGTCGGTGCAGGAGTACGTCGGCTCCACCCAGCCGGTGCTGATGGACTGGGCGGTGGGCCTGGCCTTCCCGTGCCAGCAGCCGATGCTGCACGCCAACGGTGTCACCGAGGTGCCGAAGTTCCGGATCACCCCGGACTACACGGCCAAGAAGCAGGACACCGACACCTGGGAGGATGGCCGCAACGGCGGTCTGCTCGGGATCACCGACCTGCTGCTGCGCCAGCGCGTGATGGCGACCTACCTGTCGCACGACTGGGGCCGGGACTGGGGCTCGCTGCGCCGGTTCGACACCATCGTCGACGCCGACGTCGCGCAGATCGACCTGGGCACCGCCACCCGCAGCGGCCTGTGGAAGCCGGGCCGAATCCGGATCAAGGCCTGAATCGTCCGTTTACCGTCGATCTTGACCGCGGGGCGGAACAATCCCGGGTCATGACGACCGAAGACCCCGCCATCGTCGACCCGCTCATGCACGGCCTGCGCGCCAAGGGCCTGAAGAAGGGGTCGGTGTCGCTGGTCGGTGCGGTGGCGATCGGCCTGGCCGCCACCGCACCGGCCTACTCGCTGACCGGTGCGCTGGGCCATGGCGCCGACGAGTCCGGCTACCAGTTGCCGATCGTGTTCATCATCGCCGTGATCCCGATGTACTTCGTGGCGCTGGCCTACAAGCACCTCACCGACGCCGCCCCGGACGCCGGCACGGTGTTCACGTGGGGGTCCAAGGCGATCGGCCCGCACGTCGGTTGGATCGGCGGCTACGCCCTGATCCTGTCCAGCATCCTGGCCGGGGTCGGGGCAGCGGGCATCCTGACCAACGCGGCCGCGGTGTGGGCGGGCATGGACAACTCACCGGTGTGGTTCGACGTGATCGTGGCCTCGGCGTTCATCCTGCTGACCACCTGGCTGGTCGCCAAGGGCGCCGAGGAGTCCTCCCGCACGACGCTGACCCTGACCATCGTCCAGTACGGCGGGCTGGCGCTGTTCGCCGTCATCATGCTAATCGCGGTGTTCCGCGGGCAGCAGAGCCCGACCGCGGAGTCGTTCTCCTGGGAGTGGTTCAACCCGTTCGCCATCCACGATTTCAGCAGCCTCCTCAGCGGCTTCCTGGTGGCCACCTTCATCTTCTGGGGGGTCGACGCCTCCCTGGCCATGTCGGAGGAGACCACGGGAACC
>JAGQTW010000075.1 GCA_020438785.1 Mycobacterium sp.
TGATCGCCTGGATCGGGGCGATGAAATTCACCCAGTTCGAAGCCGAAGGAATACAGCCCCTCGTCGCCAACAGCCCGGCGATGGCCTGGCTGTACGACGTGTTCTCGGTGCGCACCTTGTCAGCGCTGCTGGGCGTGGTCGAACTCAGCACCGCCGCCTTGATCGCGATCAAACCGTGGGCGCCACGGGTGTCGATCGCGGGCAGCCTTCTCGCAACCGGCCTTTTCGTCGCCACCCTGAGCTTCCTGGTCACGACGCCCGGCGTATGGGCGGCCGCCGGCGGCGGGTTCCCGGCTTTGTCGGACATCGGCGGATTCCTGATCAAGGACGTCGCACTGCTCGGTCTTTCGGTGTGGACGTTGGGCGACGCATTGCGCGCGGCGTCGCCGTCCGGTGGCGCTCCCACGTTCACGGGCTAGCGTGAATCGCCAGTGACACAGATAGCCAACAACGACCTCGCCCTGGTCGCTCGCCTGCGGGATCGCGACGAGCAGGCCTTCGCGGCCGTCGTCGATGCCTACACCCCGGCCATGTTGCGAGTGGCGCGAAACTACGTGGCCACCCAGGAATTGGCCGAAGACGTGGTGCAGGAAACGTGGATCGGTGTGGTGAAGGGGATCGGCAATTTCGAGGGCCGCTGCTCGCTGAGAAGCTGGATCTTCACGGTGCTCATCAACACCGCCAAGACCCGTGGCCAGCGTGAGCGGCGAGACGAGCAGAACCGCCGCGAGATCTACGGCGGTCGGACCGTCGACCCCGCGCGATTCAGCCCGGCCGGCGAGCGGTGGGCCGGGCACTGGCGAGACGATGCGCAGCCGCAGCCCTTCCCGGACACCCCGGAAACCTCTGCGCTGGCTGCCGAGTTGATGGCTCTGGCGCGCAGCGAGCTCGACAAGCTGCCCGAGCGGCAGCGCGCCGTCGTGACATTGCGGGACCTGGTTGGGATGGAGTCTCAGGAAGTCTGCGAATTGCTGGACCTCACCCCGGCCAACCAAAGGGTGCTGCTACACCGTGGCCGGTCCGCGATTCGGGACGCCCTGGAGAACTACGTGACGGGAGTCCAATGAGCGCCGTGGAAATGGACTGCGATGAGTTGGTCGAACTGGTGACCGCCTATCTCGACGGCGCCCTCGACCCGGAGACGCGGGGACGGTTCGAGACCCACCTGTCGGAGTGCGATGGCTGCGAAAACTATCTGCAGCAGTTCAGTTCGACCGTCGGGCTCCTCGGAGGCCTACGGGAGACCCTCGACCCCGTCGTCCGGGAGCGCCTGCTCGCCGCCTTCCGTGATTGGACCTAGCTCCACCGGCCTGCCGTACTACGCGGTGGTCGCCGCCGCCATCGCGGCGATGTCATCCGGGCGCACCCGGCAGCAGCCACCGACGATCCGGGCTCCGGCGGCCACCCATTCGGCCGCCAGGCCGGTGTCCATGCCGGGCGTCCCGACCCAGACCCGGTTCGCGCCGTCCCATACCTCCCCGCTGTTGGGGTAGACGATCACCGGCTTACCGGTGACCCGGCGCGCGGTGGCCACGGCGCCCAGGACGTCGGCGGGCGCACAGCAGTTGACGCCGACCGCGACGATCTGCGGCACGTCGGCGGCGACGGCGAACGCCTCCTCGAGCGGCTGCCCGGCTCGGGTGCGGTCCCCGGCGATGGTGTAGCTCAGCCAGGCCGGAATGTCGTGTTCGCCGACCAGTCCGACCAGCGCCTCGGCCTCGTCGCTGTCGGGAATCGTCTCGAGGGCCAGGACGTCGGGATCGGCGGCCGTCAGCACCTCCAGCCGCGGCCGGTGCCACGCCGCCAACTCGGCAACGCTGAGCCCGTAGCGGCCGACGTACTCCTCACCGTGGGCGAGCATCGCCCCGTAGGGCCCGACGGAGGCCGCCACCCATGCCGGGGCCGACGCGGCGTCCCGGGCGGACTTGGCCAACTCGACGCTGCGGCGCATCAGCCGGTCGGCCTCGGCGCGCTCGATCCCCTGCGCCGCAAATCCCTCGAACGAGGCCTGATAGCTGGCGGTGGTCGCGATGTGCGCCCCGGCGCGGAAGAACGCCTCGTGCACCGCGACGATTTCGTCGGGGGCCTCGGCGAGCAGCCGCGCCGACCACAGGTCGTCGGAGAGGTCGTGGCCGCGTGCCTCGAGTTCGGTCGCCAGGCCGCCGTCGCTGATCAGCACACCGGTGGCCGGCACGGAGAATTCCGGGGAGCTCATCGGCCCACTCTAAGGGCTCCCACGGGCCCGTCGAGGGGTCCGCCCGACGCCCCCGGCGGGCAGCTTCCCAATAGTCTGCGGGGATGACTACCCCAGCGGACCAGTCGGACGGCAAGCCGTCGGTTGTCGTCGGCATCGATGGATCCGACACCGCCCTCGGTGCGGCCCGCTGGGCAGCGGAGCTGGCCGCCAAGCGCGGCTTCGCGCTGACGCTGCTACACGCAATCCCCCGACTGAACTGGCACTTCGCGACGGCCGACGCGACCACCGAACCCGACGGCGCCGACGGCGACCGCGCCCTGGCCGCTGCCGAGGCCGCCGTGCGTTCGGCGCATCCCGGTCTCGCGGTCCGAACCGAGGCGGTCAAGGGGGCCGTCGCGACGGTGCTGGCTGACGCCGCGGAATCGGCCAAGTTGCTCGTGCTGGGCACGGGTGCAACGGACCACCGCGCGCTGGGCGGGCACGTCGTGCGGGCCACCCACCGGGTGCGGTGTCCGGTGGCGGTCTGGCGGCCCCCGGTGGCCAAACGGACCGGCAAGCCGTTGCCGGTCGTCGTCGGCGTCGATGACTCCGACGCGGCGGCCCGCGCGGTTGCGGAGGCGTTCGATATCGCCCGCGCGCTGCACGCGCAGCTGACGGTGGCGCACATGTGGGAGATCGACGCGGCGGTCGGCATGGGCGACCTGGGCGGGCAGGGGAACATGGACTGGGATTTGCTTGACGTGTTGCAGGCCCAGCAGCGCCGGCGGATGGACGAGTTGGTCGAGCCGTTCGCCCACAGGTATCCGAACGCCCACGTGGTCGAGGTCTTTCGGGATGCCGGCCCGGCGAAAGGTCTGAGCGATCTGTCGCGGGAGGCCCAGTTGGTGGTCGTGGGCAGCCATGGCCGCGGCAGGCTCGCCGACTCGGTCCTCGGCTCGGTCAGCCAGAACCTGATCCATCACGCCGACTGCCCGGTGCTGGTGGTCCGCTAGCGACCGACGCGGTGCCATCCCGGTGCCCGCCGTGTTTGCTGTCTCGACGCCCGTCAAGAACCCCGTTCGAGACCTTTGGTCGGTTCCTGACCTGCGGTTGGACAAAGCCTGGGACGTTTCGTAACCTTTTCGAGACCTAAGGCAGATGCACAGGCAATTCGACGAAGAAGCCGTCGACGGCAGTCAAAGGATCGCAGTCTTGAAGTTCGATACCGTTCTGGCCGGATCCGTAGTGCGCAAGCGTGTGGCCGTGGCGATCGCCGCGATGACGACCTTCGCCGCGGTCGGCGGCGGCACCGCGTTCGCCGACCCGTCCCAGGACACCCTGGCCAATCTCAACGACCTGTCGCGCCAGTCCGAACAGCTCACCGAGGCCATCCACGCCGCCCAGGTGGACTACGAGCAGAAGCTGCAGCGGCTGACCGAGGCCGACAAGACCAACGCCGACGACATGGCCGCGCTCAACGCCGCCAACGCGCAACTGGCCATCCGCCAGGGCAACGTCGACAAGGTGGCCTCCGCGGTCTACATGGGCGGGCCCGGCGACGAGGTGACCGCGCTGCTGACCTCCGGGTCACCGAAGACCCTGATCGACAAGCTCGCCGTCGAGCGGGTCATCAGCAAGCAGTCCGCCGACGAGATGGCGGGATTCAAGCAGGCCGCCCAGGAGGCCAGCGCCACCTCGGCCGCCTCGGCCAAGTCGGCGGCCGAAGCCCAGGCCGCCGTCGATGCGGCCGCCGCCGCCCGCGCGGATCTGCAGGACAAGCAGTCGCAACTGAAGGCGCAGATGGCCGCGGCCGCCCAGCAGGCCGTGCTGACCGAGCCGCCGGCGGCAGTGATGTCGGCGTTGGGTTACGCGGCACCGATCCCCACGGTCGGGATGGTCGGACTGGTCCCCAACGCGCGGATCCTGGTCGCCTACATCATGGCCACCTATCCCGGCGTGCAGTCCATCGGTGGCGTGCGGCCGGACCCGATTCCCGATCACCCGAGCGGTCACGCCATCGATGTCATGATCGGTTCCGACATGGCGCTGGGTGATGTCATCAACGCCGACGTCCAGAGTCAGGCGGCCCGGTTCGGCCTCAAGTACACGATGTGGCGAGTGGCGAACCACTTCAACCACATCCACATCTGCGTCCTCTAGGGCGATTCGCCGCCCACATCGAGCCCGGGTGCCGGCGCACCCAGCGCCGCGGCCTGGGCGAGCGTCAGATCCGGCATCAACCGCGCCAGGAGCGGCACCCGATCGCCGTAGGCGCGGCCCCGCAGGACCCGCTCACCGCGCAGGGTGACGCAGTAGACCGTGCCCCACTCGAGGCGCCCGCCGCCGGGACGGCCGCTGTTGTGCGCCTCGACGAACACCGTGCCGCCGCGCTCGGCCCACTCGACGATCTCGAAACGGAACTCCGGCACCCCGGCGAGATATGTCGTCATGTATGCCCGGACCTGGTCGCGGTGCAGTGGCGCTGTCATGCCGGGGTGCAGCACGGTCCCGTCGACGGGATCGAAGAGATCCTCGTACTTCACCGGATCCGGTGAGCCGCCGAAGTCGGCGAAACGTGCCAGAAAGCGTTGGACGTCAGTCACGGCTGCCCAATCGGAAAGTCGAACTAGTTCTCACCGTCAGCCCAGCGTGTTCGACTCGGCCGACAGGGTGATGAAGTGCCCGGTGCTTTCGTCGGTGCAGGTGATGCCGGACGGCTCGCTGTCGCAGGTGATGGTGTTCACGGATTGGGTCCGGCCGTAGTCCAGCGTGGGGGCGAAGGGCTGATTGGACCGGATGGTGTCGTTGTGGCATTGCGCAACCGCGGCCTCGCCCTGCTTGAGGTAGAAGCGGTCACCCCACGCGGAATGAGTCGCGCACTCCGGTTCGGGTGCTTCGTATCGACCGCCGCCCTCACAGGCGACGGCGCCGGTGCCGTCGTCGTAGACACTCATCTGGCAGTACACGTCGCCGGATGGTGACGTGAAATCGCCGGCAAACTCAGCCCGCGCGGTCGCCGGACTTAGCATCGCCAGGACCGCGGCCGTGGCGAATGCGGTCGATAGCCGGGCGATGAAGTACTTGTTCACAGGGGCTCCTTCCGGCGGGGACTACGAACCTATAGCTGAGGACCGATGGAGTGTCGAAGTTGGACCGATCAGTGCCGGCGGACCAGCGTCACCCACTGTGGTTGCACCACGCTCCACATGCCGGCTCGAGGCCCTTCGGTTTCGATGCGAAGACCAACCTCGCCGGGGCGGTCGCGCAGAACCCTCGCGGCGCTCTCGAACTTCTGTGTCCCGGGCACGTTCACCAGCACGCCGATGTTCGCTATCGCCAGCAGGTCCGCGAAGCTGTGCCCGTACATGCGGCTCGGCTGACGCACGGATTCGACGTCGACGCTGATGCCCCGCGCCCGCAAGGTGGCGGGAAGTTCACCACCGCCCTCGGCATCCGGACCCAGGAGGCGGCGCCGTTCGTCGATGGCGGCGACATGGCCGTCGTTGTCACCCGTGTCGCCGCCCGAGTCGATGAACGCCCGGAGCACCGAGCCGCCGTAGGCGGTCGCCTCGTCGGTGACGACGCTGAACAGCGCACCGCCGGGCTTCACGAAGCGAAGCATTGTGCACAGGCTCTCGGCCACGTCCGCGGTGAAGTAGATCATGTGCAGGGCCAGCGCCAGATCGACGCTCGCCCGCTCCGGAAGGCCAGGTTGCCGTCCGAGTTCGTCGATGCTCGAACGAAGCGTCGCACCGGGGCGAAGGTGCGGCTGGCTTTCCAGAAATGCTTGATACGCCGTCAGATACCCGGGATTGGGCTCCTCGATGGAGACGGTTGTCCCGGCCGGGACGGCATCGGCGATGTACGCGAACGTCTGGCCGTCACCGGCGCCGAAGTCGAAGATGTGGCCTTCGGCGGGCAGGTACTCCCGGACGGCGCGCCGCAACAACGGGACGAACAGATCACGCTGATCGGTGCCCATCATCAGCACCCGCCCCAGCGGATCTGGCTTCAACACCCGCGAGAAGGCGTTGTGGTACTGCTGATGCGGATCGAGGCCGTCGAACTCGTTGCACACGATCTCCAGCGCGTCGTCCAGTTGTGGGCGCAACTCCGGGGGTAGGGAGTCGCCGATGGCAAGCGGCATCTGGTGGTTCATCCTTCCGGAGGCGACCGGACGGTGGCGGCACCTGCACACTCCCACCCACTCGCCGAATCCCGCAGCAAGTTCACCGAGGTGGCGATCAGCTGCCGTAGAGATGCAGCGCCCGCGCCGCCGCGGTGGCGACCTGACCGCTCAGCCTTGCGACGGGCGGGCCGCCGCGCTGATGGATCACATTCGCGAGGACGATGACGTAGCTGTCGGATCCCGGATCGAGCCACATCGTCACACCGGTGAACCCGGTGTGGCCGAAGCTGCCGATGGGGAAGATCGTGCCGCGCGGCCGGGAATGCGGGGTGTCGATGTCCCAGCCGAAGCCGCGCAAGTCCTGTCCGGCGATGGCCGGGTAGTTCGGTTCCCTGTTCAGCGCGACGCTTCGCCGGAAGGCGTCGTTCGCCGCCGCGAGTTGTCCCTCGGTGCGCCCGGGTTGCTGCGGCGTCGTCGCCAGTTGCAGCGTCGATTGGCTCAGCGGGAATGCGCTCGGGCGTCCGGCGAGGCGGTCGAGGAGCGCCTGCGCGAACGTGCCGACATCCTGCACCGTCGAGAAGACCCCGGCACTGCCGGCCACCCCGCCCATCCGTCGCGCCGTCGGGTCGTGGACGGTGCCGCGCAGCAGATGGTCGAAGTCGGGGTTGATGCCCGGGGTGTCCTCGTCGTGGGCGGTCGGCGCGATGCGGCCCAGCAGGTCGATGCTCCACGTGCCGTCCGGACAGGCCGCGGCCGATGACCCGTTCGGGTCGAAAGCGATTGCGGTGCCGTACGTTCGGTACGGACCGCACGCCTTGGCGGCGGGTAGATACCTGGTCTCGGTCATGCCCAGCGGGGCGAAGACGTTCTCCTGCACGTAATCGTCGAGCGGTTCGCCGGTGAGCCTCTCGACGAGCACGCCCAGGATGATGAAATTGATGTCGGAGTAGTGGAAGGCCTGCGCGGGCGCCAACTCCAACGGTGCCGTCAGCGCCCGGTGAATGCCATCGTCCCGGTCGGCGGCGACCAGTCCCCAGGGACCCTGGTGGCTCAGGTCGCCCCCGATCCCCGACGTGTGGGTGAGCAGCATGCGCAGCGTCACCCGGGCCCGTTTCGGGTCGTCGTCCGCGTTGAACTCGGGCAGGTAGGTCTGCACCGGATCGTCGAATTGAATCTCGCCCCGCTCGTAGAGCTGGAGGACGGCGGTGGTGGTGCCGAGAACCTTGGTCAACGAAGCCATGTCGAAGATGGTGTCCGCGGTCATCGGCTCGGCGGCCGACGGCGAACCGTCCAGCCCGGGTTCCCCGGGCAGCTTGCGCGCGCCGTAGGCCTGGCGGAACTCGACCTTCCCCGCATGCCCGACCTGCACGACGGCACCGGGCAGCCGGTGGGCGGTGATCGCATCGTTAACCAGGCGGGTGACGGCCGCAAAGTCGCCCTCGGGTGTGACAGTCGCGATCGGGGGTGGCGGTGGGGCCGGGACCACCGCCGGTGGTCGAGACGACGGCGCTGACGCCGGCGGCGACGGCGTGGGTACGCACGCCACGGCCACGGTCAGGCTGAGGACGACGGTTGCCGCGGCGCGGACTCGGGTGATTCGCGGTCGTGACGTCGTCACCCGATCGACGGTAGCCGGACCGGGCGTTGCCGCTGCGAGCACCCACCGGCGGGTTCGCCGGGTCAGTGCGTCCGCTTGTACTCGAGCGCGATCGCCAGCTTGCCCGGCTTCGGGGCGGACAACGGCTGCGAGAGCGCTTCGAACGCCTTCTCCCCGAAGGCATCCAGTCGTCCCAGCGCGTTGGCATCCAGGGTGTCGGTGATCTTCGCGTCACTGGGCAGGGCGACCATGGCCTTGGCCACATTGCCCACCAGGGTGAGGTACGGGTTGAACTCGGTGAGGGCGAAATCGTTCGGGTCCACGCTCGGATCGGTCTGGGTCCGCAGCCAGTGTCCCCAATAGAATTCCTGAAACGCGGGAGTGTTGTCATCCTGGCTGTAACCGATGTCGCGGGCGAAGAACAACACCCCCCGGTACTGGTCGTTCGCGAACTGCTTCAAGCCTAAATTCTTCGGGAGAGCCTCGGGCGCAATGGTTTTGCCGTCGGCGTCTCGCAGCCAGGTCCAGCCCCGAGTTTGCATCTCCCGCCAGAACGCGTCGGGGGCGAGCTTGGACAGATTCCCAGTGACCTTCAGCCGAACATGGGTGCGCGGTCCGCCGCCCGCCACCTCCCAGAAGGAAGTCAGCGTGTGATGCCCGTCGGTCAGGTACACCTGCCCGCCCGGCCCGATGACGGCGGTCTTCATCGGCTCGGTGGTTTCGGCGCTCTCCGAACCGAGCGGAACTGTGCAGGTGAAGCTGGGTCGGTCGGATATCGTCGCGGCGGGTGTCACCGATTGCACGGACTTCTGGCCGTTCGCCGCGCACCAGGCGTCGAACAATTGGCTCGATGCATCCTTGCCGATGGTGTACCGACCGAGACGGGAGTACACCTCGTCATAGCCGA
This sequence comes from Mycobacterium sp., assembly GCA_020438785.1. Lineage (GTDB taxonomy): Bacteria > Actinomycetota > Actinomycetes > Mycobacteriales > Mycobacteriaceae > Mycobacterium. The sequence continues at coordinate 8,810 of JAGQTW010000075.1, forward strand.
GCGAGGGCTGGGTCGGGTGGAGGATATCCAGGGTCACGTCGAGCAGATCGCCCTCGGCCGCCGCGCAGTACCGCTGGTTCTCCGCGGCGCACGGGGTGGCGGCGGAGGCCGGGTCGGGGGAGCGCCCACCGCATGCCGTCGCACTTAAGACGACGATTGCGACAGCTGCGATCCGAACCCGGCGCACGGCCCGGCTATCGGTGGCGCTCCGTTGCCGGAGGAACGTCGCTTGGGTGCCCGCAGCTGCCATTCGCCGAGTCCTACCACCTGCGGGCTCCAACTGGAGGCGGTTTACCCGGGTGTTCATCCGGGCGACGGTTCGCCGTGACCGGACGGCACCCAGAGCGGCGGCCGCAAACCCTGCTCGACGCGGCCGCCTGCGCGTTAGGCTCGGTTGCCGGCAAGCTCATTCCGATCGTCGAGGGGGCACAGATGCGCAGGATCATCGTCGCGGCGGCGGTCGCGTGCGGACTGCTCGCGGTGCCGCTGACCTTCGCTCCGCAGTCGGCGGCCGCGTGCGACTCGGCGGACTGCCTGCCGGGGGTGGCCCGAAACGTGGTCGCCGGTACACCGTGCACGCCCAGCACCACGTTCGTATTCGGGCTGACCGCCGACAAGAGCACGCTGATCTGCTCCGCGCATGCGGTGTGGGTGCCGACCGGCCCACTGCTCGGCGAGGCCGCGGTGTCGCTGCCCTGCGCCGTCCCGGGCACCAACGGCCAGATCCGGCTGAGCGGCAACACCATGCAGCCCCAGACCCCCGGGATACCGGTGCAGTGCGTCGGTCCGGTCGGCGCCTCGACATGGGTGCACTTCGACCCGCCCGCCTGATGGTGGTGATCGAACCAACGCTGCGGTAGCGCGGCCTACGATGCCTCGGTGACCGTGGATCCATATGCGACCGCCGAGGAACTCGGCATCATGGTTGGCTTTCCGCCGCCCCCCGACAAACAGGTCAACCGCTCCAACGCGATCTTCCTGCCGCCCTACAACCGGTGGGCGTACCTGCACATGCGGACCATCTATCCTTCGGCACCGATACGCACCGCAGACTCGGCCCATCCCGTCGACATCGAAATCGACACCGGGATAGGGAAGCTGACGGTTCCGCGCGCCGACGGCAGCATCGCCGACTTCCCGGCCTTCCTGCGCGAGACCTACACCGACTCTTTGCTCGTCGCCACCGGTGACCGGATCGTCTTCGAGCACTACGCCAACGGCATGCACGCCACCCACCCGCATCAGATGATGTCGTGCACGAAGTCCTTCGCCGGGCTGTTCGCGCTGATGTCGGTGGCCGACGGCCTGCTCGACGAAGCGACGGAGATCACCGCGATCCTGCCGGAGTTGGCGGGCGCCTCCGCGTTCGCCGGCGCGACCGTCGGGCAGGTGATGGACATGGTCAACTCGATGGACTTCAGCGAGGACTACGCCGACCCGACCTCCGGCATCTGGGACTACGGTCGGGCCCTGGGCTGGCTCGACCCGGCGCCCGGAGCGGCCGTCCACGATCTCTACGGCTTCCTGGCCACCCTGCGCAAGGACCCGGCCCGCGAGCACGGCGAGGTCTTCGCATACCAGACCCCCAAGACCGATGTCGTCAACTGGATCACCAACCGGGCCACCGGGAAGTCCTTCCAAACCCAGATGTCCGATGGCCTGTGGACACCGCTCGGCACCGAGGCCGAGACCTACGTCCTGCTCGACCCATGCGGGACCCTGGTGGCCGGTGGTGGGCTCAACGCGGCTCCCCGCGACCTCGCCCGGTTCGCCATGATGCTGCTCAACCACGGCACCGTCGACGGCACCCGGGTAGTCCCCGCCGCGGTCATCGACACGCTGGAAGCCGGGGGCAGCGTCGCCGCCTTCTCCAACGGTCCGGAGGCGATCGCGCCGATGGCCGACGGTGACTGGAGCTACCGCGCGCAGTGGTGGATCCGGCACACCCCGGGCCGGGAGGCGATCAGCGCGATCGGCGTCAACGGACAATGGATCTATGTCGACCGCAGCCGCGGGGTTGCGGTGGTGAAGCAATCTTCGCAACCGGTGTCGGCGGACTACGCGGCAGATCAGTTCACGCTCAACGCCTTTGACGCTGTGATCGACCACTTCGCGTCGTCCTAGGTCCGGCGGCCTGCCGGGTCGGGCGGGTCACCCCCGGGAACCTAGGGTCCGCGCCGCGCCTTCGCAGCCGGTCAACCAGTGGGGGCGGTCGCCAACGCCCGCGTTCTCATGGAGCTCATCCTGCTCAACATCGGGCTCGAGGCGGGTCTGATCTCCGAAAAGCTCTAGACCATCCTGGCGCTGATGACGATCATCACGACGTTCGTGGCCACCCCGTTGCAGCGGCTGTTCGAACGCCGGCTGGCGAAGTCGGGGTCGAAATTCGGCCCTTCGGGCCAAGAACCCCTTGCGGTGAGTGGGGTCGGTCGGGCACCTTGATCCTCCTGGGGACAGTGGGAAGGGAACTCGTATGAAGCTCGGAATCGTGATCGGCGGTCTCGCCGTTCTTGCCCTGGCTGCCTGCGGCGGTCAGACCAAGCCCGCCGACGGCGCACCTTCGTCCGCCTCTTCGAGTTCGTCGACCACAACGACCACATCGACCACGTCGACCACCAGCAGCAGCGTCGCGCCCAGCCCGGCAGGTGCGCCGACGAGGGGCGACAAGCCGAATCGGGACTTCGTGATCGGCAAATGGGGTACCGACGGCGACTGCACACTGGCCATCGACCTGCGCCCCGACGGCACCAGCGACGGCCCGTTCGGCAACTGGACCTACAACGACGGGGTCCTCAGTTTCCCCGACGACCCCGACTTCAAGATCAACGTCACGGTCATCGACCCCAACACGATGGAATCGACCAATGGCAGTGGCAAGACCGCGAAGATGACTCGCTGCCCCTAGCGGGCCGGCGGCCTTACTGCGGCACCTTGATGCTCTTGGGTACGCTGCACGCCACCGTCTTGTCCCCGCCGGTCCAGCGGTCGATCCGGCAGTCGAGGACCATCGTCGCCAGGTGGTAGGCGTCGTTGCGGGTGATCTCGAGATTGGCCGCCATCTTGTCCAGTGCAGCGCTGGCTGCCACCTTCATCGCATCGAGTGCTTTCGGCGCGCTGGCGCTGGAAACCCAGGCGGTGGGGGTGTCACCGGTCGGCAGCGCGGGTGCGGGTGGTGCGGCGGGGTCCTTGGGGACGACGCAGTAGGTGCCCAGCACCTCGTCGACCACCTCGGAGATCCGGCAGTCCCAACTCTTCTCCATGACGTTCACGGCATCGGCCCGGGACAGGCGCCGCGTCGCCATGATGAGTTTCACGGTCTCGGCCTTGTTGATGTCGAACGCCTTGTCGAGGTCCTCGTCGTAGCCGACGGCGACCCAGCCCCTCGGCGTCTCGACGGTCGGCCAGTCCTGCGGCTGCTTCTTGATGACGTCGACGGTGATGTTCAGTTCCGGAAACCAGGTCTCGAGCGCGTCGAGGTCGATCTCGCCGTTGCCCTGCTTGGCGTGCGAGTCCCCGGTCCAGATCAGGCCCCCCGTGACTTGCACGGGCAGGTAAGTGGTTGAGCCGACCTGCATTTCGGGGAGGTCCATGTTTCCGCCGTACGGCCCGGGCTGCTCGGTGCTGCACTTGCCGTCGGTGCACCAGGGGCCGGTGGTGTTCGAGCGGCCGACGGCGAGCACGCCGGGGAACGGTTCGAGCGGCACCAGGACGTTGGGTGAGAAGCGCATCTGCATCTTGTCGGTATCCAGGTAGTAACTGGTGACCTGCTCGGGGAACTCGTCGGGGAACAGCCCCTTACCCGTGGCGGTGTTGTTGGTGGCGAAGTTGGACAGTCGGATCCGGTTGATGTGGATCGCCAGCACGTCACCGGGCTCGGCGCCGTTGACGTAGATCGGTCCGGTGACGGTATGCGGGCCGCGGTTCGGCACGGCTCCGTTGATCTTCTCGATCTGGCCCTCGTTGATGCCGGGCGCGACCTGGCCGCCGCCGGCGGGCACGGTCTGGATGGCGACCGTGTCGCCGGAGTCGATGCGCAGCACCGGCGCGACGCCGTTGTCGTAGACGCCCCACTGCGTCGTCTGCGGAGTCGCCGGGAGCATCCAGAACCGGTGGCCGCCGGAGGCGAGCGGCTTGGCCTCCATGTGTGCCTGATCCGGCGGCCCCTGAAGGTAGGTGACGCTGTAATCGGGATAGGGATTGTCCGGATTCGCCTTGTCCGGATTCGCAGAGGTGCCGCCCCGGCCGGGTCCACACGACGCCACCAACGTGGCGAGGGCAACGGCAATCGCTGGAATACCGCGGCTTCCGATCATTTCTCGCTCCTGTGCGCTCTGCCACGATCGTCGAGTCGCGTGAGCGCCCCGCAACCGCGTTGCGATCTAATCGCGCCGACGCGGCTTCGCGGATGGAAACGACCAATCGCCGAATCCTCGGCGGGCGGAACGAGCGGTCGGCTAGTGGCCCGTGAACTCGTCCATTGAGTTGTACACACCGACGCGGCGCAGGTAGACGTCGCGCAGCCGGACAGGCAGCACCGCGGAGAGCACCTTGTTCATCTTCGACGTCCACGGCATCACCACGAAGGGCGCGCCGGCCAGCATCGCCGCCCAGGTGCGGGCGACGACGTCCCGCTGCTCGAGCATCGGGGTGAACAGGATGCCCTTCGCGCCGTCGAACATCCCGGTGTTGATGTAGGTGGGACACACGGTGGTGACCTTCACCCGGTCGTGTCCGGCCTGCTCGAGTTCGAGCCGAAGCGAGTCGGAGAAGCCAACGGCCGCCCACTTGGAGGCCGCGTAGGCGGCCATCCGGGGGATGGCGTTCAGTCCGGCCGACGACGCGATGTTGACGAGCCGGCAATCGCTGCCGGAGTCGATCATGGCCGGCAGGAACTCCCGGGCGACCAGCATCGGGCCGACCGAGTTGACCTCCATGGTGAGCAGGAAGTCGCGGGGGTGGCTCTCCCAGAAGTAGCCGTTGCCGCGGACGATCCCGGCGTTGTTGAACAGCACATGGATGGTGCCGAGGTCGGCCCGAACCCGTTCGGCGGCCTCGGCCACCCGGGTCTGCGAGCTGACGTCGACGATCTCGTACTGGATGACCCCGCCGGCCGCCTCCAGCTCGGCCGCGGTCTCCTTCAACGCCACCTCGTTGGCGTCCCACAGCACAACCGTGGCGGCGCCCTCGCGGACGGCGTCGGCCGCGAAGAGCTTTCCCAGGCCCATGGCTGCGCCGGTGACCAGGACGTTCATCCCTCTGACAGACTGCATGGCGGTCCCCCCTCGGGACTGATCCGACGACTGATGTGGCTTACACCGTTCTACCGCACGACGCGCGACGAGCGGTCGGCTATCGCGCACCGGTCAGGGTCGGACCCGCACGTCGAGCAGGAAGGTCCGCCCCGACGTCACCGCCTGCAACGCACGCTCGAGGGCCGGTCCCAGCGCTGCTGGCGTCTGGACCCGTTCACCGGCGCCGCCGTAGGCCTCAACGACTTTCACGTAGTCCGGTGTGGGTGCGATGACATCACCGACGAAGTTGTTGTCCCGCACCGCGGCGCTGTCCGGGTAGTACCTCAGCACGTTCCAGGTCTGGGAGGCGTACTGCTCGTTGTTGCACAGCACGATCAGCAGTGGCAGACCGTACTCCTGGGCGAAACCGAGTGCGGCGGCCACGGGGTTGTAGTGCCAGGCTCCGTCACCGACGATCGCGACCACCGTCCGTTCCGGCCGGGCCAGCTTCGCACCGAGTGCGGTGCCCAGGCTCATGCCGAGGGCACCGGCCCACCCGCGGTACTGGGTCAGCGGTTTGCGTTCGTAGAGGAATTGGATCATCTGCGGCACCTGGGCGACGATCTCGTCGACGCAGATCGAGTCGTCCGGCAGGACCTCGTGCAATGCGCCGAACAGATCCGCCGCGGGAACGAAATCCGTTGCGGTGGTGCGGGCTTCCGCCGCGTCGCGTTGACCTCGGGTCCGGACGGCGGCGGTGTGTGCGGCCCAGCGCTCGGCGCGCTCGGGAGGGGCGGGGCGCCGTGCGGCGAGGGCGTCCGCGAGCGCTTCGAGGTTGGGTTCGAGGCTTCCCGGGATCGCGTGGGTGGTGGGGTAACCCCAGTAGGCGGCCCGCGGGCGCAGCGGGTCCTCGTCGAGGTGGATCACCGCACACCCGGGTCTTAGCGGTTGGCGCGGCGGATGCCAGGGCCCGTTGCATCCGGCCAGCAGAATGGCATCGGCCGCGGCGAGCACGTCCTCGACCGGGCCGGCGCCGTAGAGCGGATGGGAACGCGGGAAGTTGTGGTACGCGGGCATCATGAATTCGAAGACCGGGGCGGACAACGATTCGGCGATGGACACCAGGGCGGCCCGTTGCGCATCGGTGCGTCCGCCATGCTCGGTGACGATCACCGGGTTTTCGGCGTGGGCCAGGATCTGCGCCGCCTCGTCGATCTGCGGTCGCGCCGCGACGACCGGGACCGGGGACACCCAGTCCGGGACATCGACCGGCCCCGGTCCCATGAGCAGGTCGAACGGAATCTCCAGCAGTGTCGGGCCGAGCGGCACCGACTGGGCGATGAAGGAGGCGCGGCGCAGTTCGTTCACCATCTCCGCTCCGGTGCGGGCCCGGTGCGCCCACTTGGTCACGGCTTCGGCGTTGCGCGCCGGGCCCACCAGATCCACCAACAGCGACGGCCACTCCGGACCCGGGTCGGCGGCGGGATCCTCGCCGTAACTGAGGGTGTCGGGGGACAGCACCGTCACCGGAATGCGTTCCTGCAGCGCGGTGTGCAGACCCATCGACCCGTTCTGCACACCGAGCGAGCTCGGCAGGAAGACCACCTGGCTGCGGCCGGTGGCCTTGTAATACCCCGAGGCCAGGCCCATTGCCAAAAGCTCATGGCGGCAGCGGAAGTAGCGCGGGCCCTTGACGCGGGTATGGTCATCACCGCGCCGGGCCAGCGCCTCCCAGATCGGCGCCATCACGGCGATGGGCGAGGCGAATATGCAGTCCACGCCTTGGCGTTCGAGTTGCTCGAGCAAAACGTCCGCGCCGTTGGCGGCCGGGGAGGTATGTGGCATGTGCACGCGCCCTCTCGGTGTCGCGGTGGATGCGATCACTGAAAGGTAGGCGTACGGCGCCTGCGATATGGCGCAATCCGGCATCGGTCATGGAAAGCGTGCGCTCTCGCGCCCGGGCGTTGGTCAGCTTCGGACGAGACGATCCACGGCGATCGCGTCGCCCGGCGCCAGCATGTTCAACAGCGGTTCCAATCGAGCCGGATCGGCCGTCAGCTGATCGAACGTGTAGACCTCGTCGGGGTAGCCGCTGGACTGCCTATTCCAGGCGTTGCGAAACAACCGCACCGTTCGCCGCTCGCTGTCGACCTCGATCTGATCATCCGTGTGCGGAACGACGAAGGACTCCACACCACAGAGGTTAGTCGGGACGGCGGGCTCCGCCGCGGGACTGGTTGCGATGGGTTGGGCCCGCCCGCCGAATTCACGCCGGATGGTGCACCCCACGCCGCACAATGACTCCCATGAGCGCAGAGTCCGATGCCCCCGACCGGCGCGCGGTCGTCGAGCAGTTCGCCGATGCGCTGCTGGGTGCGGTGGAGCGGGTGGTCGATCCGCGTGGGGAACGCATCGAGGGTGCATTGAACGCCCTGCGGCACCGGGTGATCGAGTTCGTCCGCCGCTACCACCGGCTGCAGATCGACGTCGAAGCCGGGGCCCTGGATGAGCCGGTGCTGTTCGTGGCCAACCACGGCTTCGGTGGTGTCGTCGACCTCAATGTGATGGCGGTCGGCGCGGTCGTCGAGGACCTCAAACTGACCCGTCCGGTCACCTTCCTGACTCACCAGTTGGCCTGGACGCTGGGGGTGGGCCCGATCGTCGAGCACCTCGGCGCGCGGCCGGCGAGCCGGGAGAGTGCGCACGAGGCGTTCGCCGAGGGCCACCACGTCGTCGTCTTCCCCGGTGGGGATGTCGACGCGGCCAAGAAGTTCACCGACCGCAATCACATCGTGTTCGGCGGGCGCAGCGGCTTCGCACAGTTGGCGATGGACGAGGGCGTGTCCGTGGTGCCCATCGTGACAGCCGGGGCGGGCGAGTCGCTGCTGGTGCTCTCCGACGGTCAGCGGCTGGCCCGCGCCCTGCGGCTTGACGAACTGTTGCGGGTGAAGGCGCTGCCGACGAGCCTGTCGCTACCGTGGGGCCTCAACACCGGCGCGGTGGGCATGCTGCCCTACCTTCCGCTGCCCTCCAAACTGCACACCCGCGTGCTGGCCGCCACCACCGCGCGGCCCGACGAGGACGCCAAGGCCTACGCCGAGCGCATCCACACCGCGATGCAGGACGCGCTCACCGAGATGACCGAACACCGCACGCCGCTGCTCGGCTGACGGGGACCGGCGCGCTAGCCGGCCAGCCAGCTCAGCGCGGCCGCCACCAGGGCGGTGGTGCCGGTATCGAGGGTCGGCTGGATGACCGGAGCGAAATGCGGCGAGTGGTTGCTGGGGATATCGCTCGAAAGACGGCCGGCCGCAGCGGCTTTGGCGAAGATCTCGGGGTCGGTACCGCCGAACAACCAGTAGCTGTACGGCGCCGACACCCCGCGGGCGATATCGCTGAAGTCTTCGCTGCCCAGCACCCGCGGCGGAACGACGACGCGCTCGCCGAAGACACCGGTGAAGGTGTCGATGAGCTTGGCGGTGACGCCCGGATCGTTGTCGGTCAGCGGAGCGTGTTCGTAGTAATCGAATTCCGGATCACGCGGACTGCCGGAGGCGGCGCACTCGGCGGTGACGATGCGCTGGATCGCCGCCAGGATCGCCGAGCGGACCTCCTCGCTGTAGGTGCGGATGTTGAGCTCCAGCACCGCGTGGTCGGCGATGATGTTGGCCTTGGTGCCCGCGTGCAGACTGCCGACCGTGAGCACGGCGGGCTCGCCCGGCTCGACCTCCCGCGCGACGACGGTCTGCAGGCGCAGCACGATCGACGCGGCAAGCACCACGGGGTCGACGGTGGTCTCCGGCCGGGAGGCATGGCCGCCCCGCCCGTACACCGTCACCCTGATGCAATCCGCCGCGGCGAACGCGGGACCGGCCTGCGCTCCCACGTAGCCGGCCGGCAACGGCGCAACATGTTGGCCCAGAACGACATCCACCGGCGGCAGCAGCTGCGCGAGACCGTCGTCGACCATGCCCCGCGCACCGTCCACCGTCTCCTCGGCCGGCTGGAAGAGCGCGACAAGCGTTCCGTTCCAGTGGTTTTGGCCCTGGGCGAGGAGGTCCGCGGCACCCAGTAGGCACGCCGTGTGCATGTCATGCCCGCAGGCATGGGCCACCGGGACCTGACCGTCACCGGCCGGCGAGGGGGCCACCACCGTGCTGGCGTAGGGCAGTCCGGTGTCCTCCTGCACCGGCAGGGCGTCCATGTCGGCCCGCAGCAGCACCGTCGGTCCGGTGCCGTTGCGCAGTATGCCCACCACACCCGTGCCGCCTACCCCCGTGGTGACCTCGTAGCCGGACTGGCGCAACCGGTCGGCGACGATGCCGGCCGTGCGGTGTTCGGCATGGGACAGTTCGGGGTTCTGGTGCAGGTCGCGGTACAGCGGCTCCTGCCAGGAACGGGCCTCGGCGGCCGTGGCAAGAACGGCGGGCACGGCTTGGTCGACGGTCAACGAGAACTCCCCCTTTTTCAGCCGGTGACGGCGAATTCGACGCCGACCAACCTAACAAGGACGCGAGGCGATGTTGCCGGAAATCGGGGGCCGTGGGGCGGCTCAGCGGAAGCGGATCTCCATCGTCGCCAGGCCGAAGATCTTCTTGCCCGCTGACTTGGCGCCGACGATGATCACGCCGCTGCGGGTGGCCGGGTCCAGGGACTTGATCCGGCCGCTGAACTCGATGTCGGCGCCTTCGGCGGTCGAGACGATCGCGGGCGCGGACAGCCGGATCGCGTAGCGGGTGACCGCGCCGGGGTCGCCGGACCATTCGGAGACGAACCCGGCGCCCAGCCCCATGGTGAGCATGCCGTGCGCTATCACATCGGGTAGGCCCGCCATCTTGGCGATGCTTTCGTCCCAATGGATCGGGTTCGCGTCACCGGACACGCCGGCATAGTTGATCAGGTCGCCACGAGCGAGTCCGGTGTGATGCACCGGAAGCTCGTCCCCCACCTGGAGGTCGTCGAACGACAGTGATCCCGGTGTCCGCGTCAGGCCGCCCTCGGCGATGCGAACCTCGCCCGCCGGGCGCAGCGTCTTGTGGAAGGTGGCGTCGGATCCGTCGATGTCGAGGATGTTGACGTCATGCATCATCAGCGTGTGCGCGACGTCCTTGATCCGCGGATCGACATCCTCGGCCGTGACGCCGACGACGGTGGTGTGCAGGGTGTGCACCCGTTCACCCGCGGTGTCGGTGAACGTGTTGGTCACGGTGATCAGGTCGCGGCCGGCGATCCTGCGCACCGAGGTGAGTTCGACGTCGATCGCCAGCTCGTCACCGGCCACGATCGGTCGGTGCTGCTCGAAGACCTCTTCGGTCTGCATGTAGGTGTGGTAGCCGACGACCACCGACTCGAACATCCGCCGGTTGCAGGCCATGGCCGGGGTCGAGGTGAACGTGATCGGGGCGACCAGCCCCGCGTACCCCAGGTCCGCGGCGTCGGCGACATTCCAGTGCGCGGGGTGATAGTCCTGCACGGCCCGCGCGTATTCGCGCACCTTCTCCCGACCCACCAGGTAGGTGTCGTCCGCCTGGTAGTAGTGGCCGAGCCGTGATTCCATCGCCGGTGCCTGGGATGCTGCAGTCATGAAAGGGCTCAACTCTTCCATCGGCTTGTTCGCGGGGCCGATCACAGCACAGTAACCCGCCGGCACCCTTCGACCCACATCACGCCCGGTCGGCGGGTCAGCCCTTGGGGAAGTTCACATCCCTGGTGACGGACTCCCACTGGTCGATCGAGGCGGTAAGGTCGGCGATCTTCTCGCGGACCGCCGCGAGCACGTCGCGTCCGAGTAGCAGCCGCAGCGGCGGGTCGTCCAGTGTGCTCACCATCAGCACCGCCTCGGCCACCTTGCGCGGATCGCCGGGCAGGTGATCGGCGAAGGCCTTGATCATGGCCTTACGCGCGCCGACGTTCTCGTCGTAGTCGCCGATCGGGGTGGACGACTCCTGCATCGAGCGCGCCGCCCAGTCGGTGCGGAACGCGCCCGGCTCGACGGCGGTCACCTTGATGCCCAGCGGCGCCACCTCCTTCGACAGCGCCTCGGTGAGCGCCTCGAGGGCGAACTTGGTCGACGAGTAGTAGGCGTTCGGGGGGTTGGCGACCAGACCCGTCATCGAGGAGATGTTGATGACATGGCCACGCCGACGGGCCCGCATGCCGGGCAGCACCGCCTTGAGGGTGTCCACCGCGCCGAAGTAGTTGGTGTCGAACAGCTTTCGCACCTCGGCGTCGTCGCCCTCCTCGACGGCGGCCATGTAGCCGTAGCCGGCATTGTTGACCAGGACGTCGATCCCGCCGAACGCCGCCTCCGCCGCGGCGACCGCGGCGGTGATCTGCTCGCGGTCGGTGACGTCAAGGGGCAGCACCAGCGCCCGGTCGCCGAACCGATCGGCGAAGTCGGCGACGGAGCCGGTGTTGCGGGCGGTCACGGCGACGCTGTGGCCGGCTTCGAGTGCGGCGCTGGCGATTTCGCGGCCGATCCCGGTGGAGCATCCGGTGATGAACCAGCACGCCATGTCAGTTCGTCCCCTCCGGCAGCCGGCGCAGATAGGCGGCGCGCCGGCCGGCCAACTCGACCGCACGTTCGGACGCCGACACCCGGCGCAGACCCGGGACCGCTCGTTCGAGTTGGTCGAGCTTGACCACCCGCCCACGCGCGCCCAGGTCGGGCGCCGGCCCGTCGCCCCCGAACTCGGCCATCCGCAACGTCAGAATCCCTTCGAGCAGGCCATCGGAGTCGATCCAGTTCGCCACGCCCGGGTCGGTGGGGGCGATCACGTAGGTGTAGCTGCCGTCGTCGTTGGGCGTCGACTGCGCCTTGTTGAGGCTCCCGGTGCGGTCGACGATGTCGAGGGTGGTGCCCCAGATGTTGCTCAACGGCACGGTGAAGTACTCGGCCCCGCCGTCGCTGACGTCGACCACGAATGCCTCGCCGGGGTTGAGGTCGAAACGCCCCATCACGTACACCTGGTTGCGCATGGCTCCAACCTTGTCGGCCGACCAGGCGAGGTCGAACTGGTTGGGCGCCATCTTGTAGACCCCGTGGCTGAGCTTGCCGGTGAAGTTGGCGAAGTGGGCCATCATCGCGGCGGTCGCATCGGCCTGCTCGTCGAGCGTGCGGGCGGGGGTCTTCGGCGGTCCACCCAGCCGTTGGACGCTGAGGTGGTTCGGATCGTCGCGATCCCAGTGCAGCAACACATCTCGGATGTAGAACTCGTGGGCGACCGGGGTGGTCTGCACGTGGTTCGGGCGATCACCCGCGGGCTCGGAGTCGACGGTGATGGTGAACGAGCCGTCCGGCTCGACCGCCATGGTGCGACCGTTCAGCACGGCCACGGTACCCATGTTTGCATCCCACAGGGTGAAGTAGTTCTCCGTCATCCGGTGCGATCCGACCCGGCCGCGGATCACGTACCGTTCGTCGCCGGAGATCGGGATGACCCGGTAGACGCTGTCGGGATTGTCGATGCCCCAGCGTGATCCGGGTATCGCCCGGCCCGCGACCGGGTGGCCGAGCCGGGTGATGCAGCTGACCTTCGGGCGCAGCTTGTCGGCGTTGGACGACCATATCGCGGCCGAGAACATCACCTCGGCGAAGGCGGCGTCGAAGCGCTCCCGCATCGCGTCGGACGGCTTGGCCCGGGCCAGCCAGGTCTCGGCGACACTGCGATAGGCGGCCCGCACGGTCGGGTGCGCCGTCAGTTCGAGCGCCGCCAGTTCCTGTTCGTGCTGAGCCGCCGTCGCGACCGGGTCGCCGGTGAACTCGCTCATGTCGGTTCCTCCTCGAAAGCCCCGAAGGTCCAGCGCCGTAGCGGAACTGGCGGTCGCCGGCGCTTCAGAACTTCAAGTGCTGGCTGGTATCGCCGACCTGATCGATGAACATCGTCCGGGTGTCGAACCACCACCGGCCATCGATCCGCCGGAAGCTGTCGTGGTAGTGGCCGGTGACGATCACCTGAAGGGGCAGGACGTCGGTGGCCTGGGTGACGCAGTAGTAGGCCTTGCCTTCGGCGGTACCGGCGGCCTCGTCGACGCGGATGCGCACATTGGTGGTCAGGTGTTTGGTCTTCGGCGTGCCGTCCTCGTAGAACCGGGTGGCCATCTCGTACATCTGGCGCACCCGGTCGGCACCGGCGAACACCGTCTCGGGCGGTCCGTTCTCCACCCCGCAGATCCGGCCGTGGGTGAACAGTTCGGCGACCCCGTCGATGTCACCGGCATCGAGCCGCTCGGCGTAGGTGTACAGCAGGTTCTCGATCTCGCGGACGGCGTCGCTCATTGGCCGTAGACAACCAGCCCCGATCTGTCATGTCAACGGTGTCCGGTGTGGCTACGCTCCAACGGTGACAACGCGGTGGTCGCCGAGCCGGCTCGGCAATCTCGAGGGCAAGCGGATCATCGTCACCGGCGCGACGAACGGTGTCGGGCTCGGTACGGCGCGAGCGCTTGCCCGGGCCGGCGCCCAGGTAATCCTCGCCGTCCGCAACCTCGAGCTGGGTGCGCAGCGCGCCGCGGAGATCGGCGGTGACGTCTCGGTGGTCAAGCTCGACCTCGCCGATCTGGCGTCGGTGCGGGCGTTCCCGACGCTGTTCGACGGCGACGTCGACATCCTGATCAACAACGCCGGTGTGGTGGCGCAGCATCGCGCGGAGACCGTCGACGGTTTCGAGTCCACGCTGGGCACCAACTTCCTCGGCCCGTTCGCATTGACGAACCTTCTGTTCGGGCGGGTGCGTTCGCAGATCATCAACGTCGGCTCCGACGCCCACAAATCGGCCACCTTCGCCTTCGACGACCCGCACCTTCGGGTGCAGAAGTGGTCCGCGTTCCCGGCCTACGGGCGCTCGAAGCTCGCCGTGATGCTGTGGGGCCTCGAACTCGACCGGCGGCTGCGGGCGGCGGGCTCGCCGGTGACCAGCTTCCTGACCCACCCGGGCTGGGTGGCGTCGAACCTGTCGAACGTCTCCGATCAGCGGGTGATGGCAGCCTTCCACGCGGCGGTCAAGGCGGCGGCCAACGTGCTGGCCAACGATATCGACGCGGGCGCGGCGCCGACGCTGTACTGCATCACCGAGCC
>JAGQTW010000495.1:0-1985 GCA_020438785.1 Mycobacterium sp.
GTCCCGATCGCCCACACCGGCTCGTACGCGATCGTGAGGCGGTGCAGGTGCTCTCGCGAGACATCGGCCAGCCCGGCGTCGAGCTGGCCGAGCACGACGTCGGCAGGAGTGCCGTCGGTCTCCGGGAGCCGGTGCCAGAGGAGCACCCGGTGGTTCCCGGTGTCGGCCGCGACGACCCGGGTGCCATCGGTCCAGACGCCGCGCGGGGCATACATCGTCGCGGCGCTGGGGTGGGCGGGCGGCAGCGCCAGGCCACCCGGGGAGTCGGCGCCGAGCACGCAGCGCGGCCGCCACCCGGCGTACGTCGACGGCGGCGACGCCGGCTGGTCGGGCACCCCGAGGCCGGGCACGACGCCGGTGTGCGTCTGCCCCGCCGCGATGACCTGGACCTTCATCGGCGCCACCTCACCGGCTCAGGCCCCGCCGCGGCGTACCCAGACCCGGCCGCCCTCCACCCGCAGCGGCAACGGCTCGAGCTGGGCGCCCGGCATCGTCAGGCACTCGCCGCTGGTCGCGTCGTAGCAGAAGCCGTGCCACGGGCAGGTCAGCGTGTTGCTGTCCAGGTCGAGCACCGCGTTGTTCAGCGGCAGCGCCTCGTGCGCGCATTCGTTGCGGTAGGCCGACAGTCGCTGACCGGCGTTGACGACGATCACCTCGACGGTCGCGCCGGTGGCCGCGGTGAGGGTCACCGCGGACAGCTCGTCGACGGCGAGCCCGGAGGCCGGGCCCACCCTCACCCAGCCCTCGCTCGCGGGGTCTCGGCCGATCCGCAGCGACTCCACCGGGATGAGCGTCGGGGTGGGCTCGTTGGGCAGCACCTCGACCGCGGTGATCGACGGAACCCCTTGCACGAGAGCCTCTTCGACGAGGTTGCGCAGCGTCACCGAGGACATCGAGCACCCGTTGCACGCCCCCTCCAGACGGACGAACGCGATGCCATCCTCCACCCGCGCCAGCGTGACGTCGCCACCGTGGCTGTGCAGTTGGGGCCGCACCGAGGCGAGCACCTGGTTGGCGTGGGTGACCGGATCGGGGCGCACGATCCCGTGCAGGGACAACAGCATGTGCACGGTCGGATCGTCGACGAGGTCGAACAGGGCTGCCCGCGCGGCGTCGTCGGCGCGCATCCGGCGCACCATGGTCACCAGCCCGACACGGTGGATCTCCTCGATGGCGGACTTGAGTTCGTCGGCCACCGCGCGGGCGTCCGGATCAAGGCCGGCCAGTGCCGCCACCGCGTCGTCGACGCGCTTGGCCAGCTCCTCGAAAGTCGGCTCGGCAACCGGCCGTTCGGTCGTGGTCGACATCGTCCGCTACTCCTGCCCGGCGTCGTCGGTTCGGTTCAGGGTGGTGTGCCGGGCGACCTCGTCGAGCACGCCGCGCACGGTGCGCATCGAGTCGTGGTCGCCGAACTCCTCGAAGATGAAGCGCGCCTCGTACAGTTTGGCCTTCGCCTGGTCGAACGCGCCCAGGTGGGCCAGCACGTTGCCCTGGTTGGCCAGCACCCGGGCGCGGCCGAGCGGGTCGGTGTCGCGGTCACGTGCCTCGAGCACCGCCTCGTAGAGTTCCACCGCCTCCACCAGGTTGTCGGCCTGATGCTTCGACGGGGTGTAGACCAGTGAATTGGCCAGGTTGAGCTGCACGCTGGCCCACTGCTCCGGGTGGTCCTCTCGGGTGTAGACCTTCAACGCCGAGCGCAGCGACTGGGCGGCCACCCCGAGGCGCAGCTGATCGGACGCCTCGGTCATCGGCATGGTCAGGTACGCGGTGGCCAGGTTGGCGTGCGCCGAGGCCCACAGCAGCGGCGCCTCCTCACGCAACACCAGCTGCAGCGCCGAATGGTAGTGCGGGATGGCGGCATTGAGCAGTTCGGGCCGCTCGGCCGCCTGCTCGTGCAGCAGCCCGGCCAGGTTCAGGTGCAGTTCCGCACGGGTGACCCGCAGACCGTCGGCACCCTCGAGGGCCGCCAGGGCGGTCTCGAACCG
>JAGQTW010000495.1:2030-4613 GCA_020438785.1 Mycobacterium sp.
GAGCAGCACCCCGCACAGCGGCTTGGACACGCCCTCGACGGCGTCGACGGCCTGGTCGAGCAGCGAGGTGGCGAGCGCCTCGGCGCCCTCATTGAACGCCTTGCTGGCCTGAGTGGAGAGCACCAGCGCCGCGAGTTCCCCGTCGGCGGTTCCCAACTGCGGCGGAATGTCGGAGCGGCCGAGGGCGAACAGCACCACGTCGATCAGCACGCCGAAATCGCCCAGCGCCGAACGCAGCTCGTTGGCGTCCTCGGAGTCGGGATCCATGACGAACCGGTTGTAACGGCTCACCGGGGCGTCGCCGGACAGCGCCGCCAGCGCACCGTCGCGATCGCCGGCCAGCGCCAGCTCGTGGGCCCGCAGCGCCGCCGGCCACTCGGGCACCTGCCCGGCCAGCAGCGCGAGCCGGGCCTCCTCGGTGTCCGGTCCGACCGGAATCAGCATGTAGCCCAACGGAAGTGGGAACGCACCCAGCGGCTGGGGGCGCACCGCCAGGGCGCTCGGGTCCACGAGATCGGCGTCGGTCGATACGGAGATCGATTCAGCGGTCAAGACATCCCTTTCATCACCCGTGGATGGGTCCACGGATATCGCGCTCGGCGGCGCGCTTGATCAGATTGGCCGACAACTCGGCGCGGGCCCTGGTGGCGTGGGTGTCGATGCGCTTGCGCACCACCCCGTCGGCGAACACCACGACGATCTCGACGGCCCAGCGGCCGCGTTCCTCGACGACGACGGTCTGGACGTCCAGCGCTTCGTCGGTCGAGGTGACCTCGGGGACTTCGGTCTTCCGGCGAACCGGCGATTCCTCGCTCATGACGATCACAGCCCCGGCCCGCTAGTGCCGGTCCAACGGAATCCGCAGCGCCTTGTTCGCATCGTCCCAGAATGCCTCACGAACGCCTTCGGGGATACGGTCGGCGAGCACCTCACGAACCAGGGTGGCCCGGTCGCCGGCCGGGGTGCGCTGTTTGAGCAGCAGACCCCCACTGCGCGGCCCACGCAACGGGATCAGCCACAGGTCGGCGTCGCGCACCACCGCCGCCACCGCATCGGAGGGGAATCGGCTGGCCGCCAGGGCGGCGTCCAGTCGCAGGTAGCCGTCGGCGGTGAACTCGACCCGGGCCTCGGCGCCGACCTGGGGCCGCAACGGGGCGAAGAAGTCGCGCTCCACCAGCGCGATCACCTCTTCCATCGCCTTCTCGACCGGCTCGGAGAGGTCAGCGCCCAGGGCGACGTTGGCCGCCTCGATCAGGAACACCGTGATGTCGCTCGGGCAGGCCTCCCCCAACGCCCACCGGGCGAACGGGATGGCATGGTCCCACCGAAACGAGTGGGTGTGCAGACCCTGCAGGGGCGGCAGGTCGTGGAGTTCCTCGCCGGGGAGCCGGTAGACGGTTCCCGGCGGCGCCCCCGTTGCGGAAGCGTCGATGATCACCACCCGCTGCGCGCCGCGCATCTGGAAGGCGACGTCCATGCCGGCGGTGCCACCATCGACCAGCCGGGCGCCGTCGGGCACGCCACGCTCCCAGAGGTGGCGGACCAGCACGGGCCCCACACCATCGTCGCCGCGGAGCAGGTTGCCGCAGCCGACGACCAGGACCGCGTACCCAGGCGGCTCGATATCGATTTGAGGGGTGCCGGTATCGAGACCGCCTGGGTCGTCTGCGGGGTCGGGTGACCCGGGGTGTACCGCCGGGATCACTCGCTGCCGAACGGGTGTGACCCCATCGGTCACACCATTCCGTTGATGATGAACTTCGAGAGCTCCTTACCGGTCTTGCCGTCGTAGGCGTGGACCGTGCAAACCAGGCAGGAGTCGAAACTCCGTGCCACGTGGCCGAGTTCGACCGGATCCTCGGGATCGACGATCGGCGAACCGACCAGGGCCTTCTCGATCGGGCCGAGGACGTCCTTGCCGTCGCGCGGGCCGATGTTCCACGCCGTGGGCGTGACCACCTGGTAGTTCTTGATCTTGCTGTCCTCGATGACGATCCAGTCGCTCAGCGCGCCGCGGGCCGCCTCGGTGGAGCCGAAGCCCTTGCCCTCGGCGTGCTCGGTCGGCTTGGTGTAGAAGCTCTCCTTGAGGTCGAGCTGATCCAGCCAGGTCTTGACCCACTTGTAGTACTTCGGCCCCTCGTGCATGCGGGCCAGCTGACGGGTCAGCACGCTCGGACCGATCTTGTTCAGGATGTCGACGAACAGCGGGTCGTTGTCCTGGTGCGGCGCGGCGTTCGGGCCACCCGCGGCCATCCGGCGCGCCAGCGGGCCGGCCTCCAGCGGGATGGTGCCCAGGTCACCGACGTTGTAGCGCGGCGACTTGGCCCAGCTGTACTTGCCCTGCTTGCGGCCCTGCTCCGGGTCGACCGGGATGGTCTCGCCGTCGAACGGGTGCAGCGGCTGGCTGCCCTGATAGAACGAGTGCGAGACGTCCTCACGCACGTTGGCCTGGTCGAACTCGTACCACTGGCCCTGGGCGTAGACGCCGCTGCGGCCGATCAGCGCCGCGTTGCGGCCCTCGATGGTGGGGTTCTCGTACAGCGCCGGGTCGAAGTAGGTGCCGGTCGAGATGTAGTTGCCCAC
>JAGQTW010000076.1 GCA_020438785.1 Mycobacterium sp.
GCCGGCGCCGACGAGGTGCTGGCCGGCGGCGGGGTGGTCGTAGTCGGCGCCGCGCTGGTCGCGGTGGTACTAGCGGGCGCCGGACTGCTCGGGGTGGAGGTCGGCGACGGGGTGGCGGACGTGGGCGGCGGCGTCGTCGACGGTGGCGTCTGCTCCGGTGATGTTGAGCCCGGGGCCGACGGCGACGTCGTCACCTCCGACGGCGACGGACTGGGGCTGCTGGAGCCCGTCGACGGCGAGTCCGGCGTGGTCGAGATGGTGATCGGCGGGATCGGGGTGTTTGGCACCGTGGTCGCGGCCGGGGTGGGCACGAGTTCGGCTGCCGACGCCGGGACGGTGTAGGTGATGCCGGGCGCGACGGTGGCCTCGGGATTGCGCTCGACGACCTTCGCCGACAACTGGTTCCACTGATCGAACAACTGCTGCTTCTGGTCCGCGTCGCCGACGGAGGCCACCTGCGTGCTGACCGCG
Source organism: Mycobacterium sp. (assembly GCA_020438785.1). Taxonomy (GTDB): domain Bacteria; phylum Actinomycetota; class Actinomycetes; order Mycobacteriales; family Mycobacteriaceae; genus Mycobacterium. The sequence goes on from JAGQTW010000076.1 coordinate 472, forward strand.
ACGAGCTTGTCCTGCGCCGCCTGCCAGTCGCCACGTGCGATCAGGTCCTGAACCTGGTTGAGCTCGGTCTGCGCGGCCAGGGCGACCTGGTCGGTGCGGACCTGCTTGGGCGCCCCGAAGAACATCGTCCGCAACCCATAGAGCGCATCACCGGGGCCGGCGCCGGAAACGACCGCGCCGAATCCACCGATGCCCAGCACCGCGGCGGCGACGGCACCGACCACGCTCAGGCCGCGGCGGCTGCGCCCGCTGCCCTGCTTCTCGGCCAGGCCGGCCTGCAGTGCGGTGACGGCGTCCTGCTCGGTGACCAGGCCGGTCGCCGGCGGCCAACGCATCTCGTCGCGCCAGCCGCCCAGCAGCGCGAACAATTCCGCGTCGGCCTGATCCCGCGCGGGAACCGACTGCCCGGCGGCGAGGGCGTCGACGAGCCGGTCACTGGCCAGCACGGCATCCAGCGACGCGTCGTCGTTACCCGGGGTGCGTCCGAAGTCAGACATGGTCGGGTCCTGCCGCCGTGATCTCCAACTTGAGCTTCGCGAGGGCGCGGTGCTGAGCGACCCGGACCGCGCCCGGCGTGCTGCCGACCGCCTCGGCGGTCTCCTCCGCGGACATGCCGACCACGATGCGCAGGATCAGGATCTCGCGCTGCTTGTCGGGCAGGGTCTCCAGAAGCTTGTTCATCCGGCTCGCGGCGTCGGCCTGCAGTGCCATCTGCTCGGGTCCCGACTCGAGCGAGTACCGCTCCGGCACCTGATCGGTGGGCTCGGAGCGATTACGGCCGGCGGCGCGGTGAGCGTCGGCGACCTTGTGGGCAGCGATGCCGTACACGAAGGCCAGGAAGGGGCGACCCTGATCCTGGTAGCGCGGCAGCGCCTGGATGGCGGCCAAGCAAACCTCCTGAGCGACGTCGTCAGCTGACAGACCCACTCGCTCCGCGGTCCCCAGGCGAGCCCGGATGTAACGGACCACAATTGGACGAATGGTCTCCAGTACTTCTCGGAGCGCATCCCGGCTGCCGGCCACGGCCTCAGCAACGGCGGCGTCGAGACGATCTCCCGGAATTGTCATCGACGGCGATATCTCCAACGTTACGAACGGCGCTCTTCGGTGACAGCGTGGTCCCAGCTAGACCATATCTGTCTGTGCTGGGTATCGGCGTTAGCCGCCGCTCCAGCGGCCTCCGCGCCGTGTCACCTCGGCGGCACACTGTTCCCGGATCGTTACCACTTCGTGCGTTGCGCGCGTCGCGCTTCCGAGGTCGGACAGCAGGCAGGCCAACGCCCACCGTAACGGCACCAGACCATACGTGGCGGTCTCGGTCAACGCCCGATCGGCGACCTCGCGGGCGCGGTCGATGGCCCCCGCGCTGCAAAGTGCCGCGGCGAGCACCACGTCGCTCTTCACGCGGTGCCGGCGCAGCGCGGGCAGGGCCCGTTCGGCAAGCTCGACGCCGCGTTCGGCCGACGCCTGGGCCCGCATGCCGTCGCCGGCCGCCATCGCCAGTTCGGCACCCACCCAGGCCCGCCGGATCGCCAGCCGCGCCGGCGGGACGTCGACACGCGCCAGTTCGGCGTCGGCCCGCTCCAGCAGGGTGGCCGAGGCCGCCAGCCGGCCAACACCGAGGGCGTCCGCAGCCAGGCCGACAAGCGCGTCGACGGCGGGCTCCACGGTCGACGCGCCGTCGGTGCCCGCGAGGGCGAGCGCCCGGCCGTCCCAGCCGCGGGCTGCCCGGTGGCCGCCGAGTTGGCGCAGGAACGAAGCCCGGGTGCTCAAGGCCAGCGAGGCGAGCCCGCCGGCAGGCAACTGGCGCAGCAGTGCCGACAGGTCGGCCTGGGCGCTGCCGTAGCGGCCCTGGCCCCCGGCCGCGACGGCGCGCAGCCACAATTCGGCCGGTGTGTGCGCGGCGGGCAGGGGCCACATTCCGGGGTCCTCACCGAAGGCTGCGGCCGAGAGGGCGGTAGCGGTCATCTGATCCGCGACGCTACCAAGGGCGCCTAGGCCGAATGTGACGAGAAGGTCGGTTAACAGTTTGTGGTGGCCGTGTTACGGCCATGTCAACTGGCTGTCGAGCGCTATGAATTCAATGGCGTTGGTGGCAGCGGTTTTCTGCGGAAACGGGGCGCCGCCGGGTCCGCGCCCGCCCCGTTAGCACCCCGGCCAACGGCGCGGATGCGCAATGATGAACGTGATGTAAATTCTCGGCCTGCGGTTATGTGATTGCGCACATAAGTCCACTATTGACCGCCTCGCCGACCACCCCATAGCTTGTGTCCCACGAGTAGTCACCGGCGACAGTGCTCGGATCGGTTCCACAACTCACGCGCGAAAGATGCGCGGAGAGAGGGGTTTTCCAATGCCACAGCCGCAACAGCTACCCGGGCCCAACGCAGACATCTGGGATTGGCAGATGGCCGGACTCTGCCGGGGCGTCGACTCGTCGATGTTCTTCCACCCCGACGGCGAACGGGGCCGGGCGCGGGCGCAGCGGGAGATGCGCGCCAAGGAGATGTGCCGGCGCTGCCCGGTGATCACCCAGTGCCGCTCGCACGCGCTGGCCGTCGGTGAGCCCTACGGCATCTGGGGCGGCCTGAGCGAGTCCGAGCGCGAGCTGCTCCTCAAGCGCGGAATCCGCCGCACCGCCTGACCGCAAGCGAACGACTCGAGAGGCCCATCCCGCATCGGGGTGGGCCTCTCGTCGTTCACGGTATGTTGCGGCGATGAACGAGTCTCCCGCGGTGGAACGACGCGGCAAGGTCGCGATCCTGACCATCAACGACCCGCCCCACAACCCCATGTCGATGGCGTTCATGGACCGGCTCGAGTCGCTGGTCACCGACATCGCCGCCGACCCGGCCGTCCGGGCCGTCGTCCTCACCGCCGCAGGTGACAAGAACTTCTCGGTGGGGATGAACCTCAAGGAGATCAGCGGCTCGCTGGGCGACCGGGAAGCGCTCGACGCGATCTTCGATCAACGCCTGCGGGTGCTGGCGGCCATCGAGAACATGGACAAACCGTGGATTGCCACCCTGTTCGGCAATTGCCTCGGTGGTGGACTGGAGCTTCCACTGGCGTGCCACTTCCGCCTGGCCGCGCAGGACGGCGCGCGCATCGGGCTGCCCGAACTGCACCTCGGCACCGTGCCCGCCTGGGGTGGCAGCGCACGGCTCGCCCGGCGCGTCGGGCGCGACCAGGCCATCGACCTCATCCTGCGGGCCAAGACGTTGTCGGGTCCCGAGGCGCTGGGCATCGGTCTGGTGACCGAGGTCTGGCCCAACGCCGAGCTCAAGCACCACGCCGTGGAGTTGGCCGAGGAGCTCGCGGCGATGCCACGCCTCGCAGTCGCGACGATGCTGCGCTGCCTGGTGACCAGCGACGAGAAGACCCTGGCGGAATCGCTACGGGATGAGCGCGACGCCGTTCACGCGACCCTGTCCAGTCCGGACGCGGCTGAAGGCCTCTCCGCGTTCGTGGAGAAGCGCAGGCCGGTCTTCGGCTAGCCCCTCGACGCCCGCGCCGAGGCCCATTCCGGTGGGCGCTTCTCGATGAAGGCCTGCACACCCTCGAGCGCGCACGGATCCATCATGTTCGTGGCCATGGTGGCGCCGGCGTCGGCGTAGGCGGAGTCGATGCCGACCTCGACCTGGCGGTAGAACAGCGCCTTGCCCATCGCCACGGCGACACCCGGCTTGGCGATGATGCGGGCCACCAGGGCCTCGACCTCGTCGTCCAGCGCCTCCGGTGCGGCCACCCGGTTCACCAGACCCAGTTCCCGGGCCTGCTCGGCGGAGACGAAGTCGCCGGTGACCAGCATCTCGAAGGCGGCCTTGCGGGGCACATTGCGCGACAGCGCCACCCCCGGGGTTGCGCAGAACAGCCCTACGTTGATGCCGCTGACCGCGAAGCGGGCGTCCCGGCCGGCCACCGCCAGGTCACACATCCCGACGAGCTGGCAGCCCGCCGCCGTCGCCAGCCCGTGCACCCGCGCGATCACCGGGACCGGCAGGCGCTGGATCGCGAGCATCACCGCGGTGCATTGGGCGAACAGCCGCTGGTAGTACTGCAGCGACGGTTCGGCCCGCATCTCCTTGAGGTCGTGACCTGCGCAGAACGCCTTCCCGGACGCCCCGAGGACGACGACGCGCACCGTGTCGTCCGCAGCGATCGCGTCGAGGACTTCGCCGAGCGCGGTCAGCATCGCCTCGGACAGCGCGTTAAAGGCCCCGGGCCGGTTCAAGGTGAGCGTGACGACGCCGCGATCATCGCGGTCCTGGAGCAGCAGCGGTTCATCCACGCTTCCGATCCTGCCCCGCATCCTCCGATTGCAGGATGCCGAATCGTCAACAACATCCTCGTTCTGGCCGATTTTGCAGGGGTGGCGACTCCGGCAATCTGGTTTTCAGCAAGCCGGAGACACCGGCGACCAACAGAAAGAAGAGAAGATCATGAAGCGTTTCGCCGTTTCGACGGTGCTGGCCGGTGGGTTGTTCGCGGGCCTGCTGGGAATGGCCGGCGCCGCGCACGCCGACCTCAGCGACGTCATCTGGAACCAGCAGCAACAGCAGCGGGTCTACGTTCCCCACGTCGACACCACGGTTCATCACAGCCGCTGATCCGACTCCCTCCGACCGGCCGTCACCGCACAGGTGGCGGGCCGATCAGTCGTTGGGGAGGGCATAGAGATGCACTACCGCCGACTTGCCCTTCAGCGCGTGCGATCCCCGGTCGATCAGTCCGGGTGGTCGGAAACCGAGCGCATCGACGCTCTGTGCGGTCAGCAGGACCGCGTCGCCGGTGACCTTCGTGAGCTGTTCGACCCGGGCGGCGACGTTGACGGTGTCACCGATGAGGGTGAACTCGAGCTTCCCACCGCCGCCGATGGTGCCGGCGATCACCGTGCCGGTGTTGATGCCGATGCCGATTCGAAGCGCACCCTGGAACCTCCGGGCGACCAGCCGCTGAATCAGCTCCGCGGCCCGCATCGCGGCGTCGGCGTGACCGGTCAGGTCGTTCGGCGCCCCGAATACGGCCAGCGCGCCGTCGCCGAGGAACTTGTTGACGTGTCCGCCGGCGTCGACGACCGCGGGCACCACGATCTCGAACAGGGCATTGAGCCGCGCGACGGCGTCCTCGGCGGAGTGCGCCTCGGCGAACGGCGTGAAGTCGCGGATGTCGATGAACATCACCGTCACTTGCCGGCGCTCGCCGGTGAACACATCATCGCCCTGTTCGAGCAGGCGCGCCGCCAAGGCCGGATCGACGTAGGTGCCGAACGCCACCTGAAGACGTTGTCGCTCAGCCAGTCCGGCCTGCATGCGGTTGAATGATGCCGCGAGTGCCCCGAGGTCGTCATCCTGCACCACCGGCAGTCGTTGAGTGTAGTCCCCCGCCGCCACGCGTTTGGTGGCGGCGGCAAGGTCGCGAATCGGTGCTAGCGACGGGGCGAACACGCTTCCGACGGTGATCGGGACCCCGATTGCGAGCGTCAAAGCGCTGGCGAGCAACACCCACATCGCCGGACTCCGACCGAGCTGTTCGAATGTGGCCGTCACCATCGCAGTTGCGATGGAGAACGCGAACGCGACAGCGAGAATGGCCAGGTTCGACCATGCGGCGAATCTCGGCCTAGAACGCGGCAGGGAGTCGCCGATCGCGGTCCCTTCAACGAGCGTCACCCGCACCGGACGCATGGCTATCTCCGCGACGCTGTGCACTCCAATAAGGTGGCTGCCCGCCCCGACGGCAACACCCAGTAGTGCGTACTGGACAAGCCGTGATCCGCTCGCGCCTGCAAGTTCACCTGCGACGACCGCCAACACCGCCCCACACACCCCACAGACCACGAGACCCCTGACGATCGCGCCGCGGCCCCAGCTGTAGGTTGCTTCCAACGCCGTTGCCGCGTCGATATTTTCACCGGCAGCCCACCGCTCCACAGTCCGCAATGGGCCTACGCCGGGAAGCACCAATCCGAAGGCGAGAAACAGCATCGTCACACAGGTAGCACCGACCGCCGCGAGGTAGCGGTCAGAATGCTCGAAGGCCACGACTCCGGACGCCAAGTAGAGGTAGATGGGGAACGGCACCACACAGCTGATCGCCCAAAACGCCCAAGAGAAGTTCGACCCGTAGTGGTCCCAAGCCCACTGAACGAGGCGCTCCATGTGCCGAGAGTAGGCGTGAAGTTTGTAACTCCGATGGTCAACTGGGCGAATACAGTTCAGGTTGCGCCTCCCGAAGGAGATCCAGATGCCGAACCCACGGATAGTTGCCGCCGTCATCGGCGCCGCCGTGCCCGCCCTGACACTGTCCGCGCCGGCGCACGCCTCCCCGCTACCCGACTTCTGCTCGCCGCCCACGGTCGTCGACAACGTGTGCACCGTCCGGCTGGCGACGGTGACGGCCGATGCCATCGACGGGACGATCACCGGCTCGCCGGTCGGCGGTGGTGCGGCCATCACCCTGACCGGGCCCCTGCAGGCCTACCAGCAGTCGGCGGGATTCGGGGATGTGCCGCCCGCGCCGATTCAGCGTTGGGACTCCGAGATCGAGGGTGTTAGTTCTCTGAGCACCGACCCGAACGATCCCAACTGGTACGGCAACGCCAAGTCGTTGACGTTTCTGCCCAGGACGCTGAACGATCTGGCAACCCAGTTTCCCCCCGACACCCTGACAGTCCGGTTCACCGCCGACGACGCCCGACCAGGAACCTTCCAACTGGTGTCGATTCAGCCGACACCCCGTTAGGGCGCGAATCGCGTCAGGACCGGCGCCGGGTCACCAGCCGGACGATTCCGTAGACGACGCCACCCGCCACGGCCAGCGCGCCTAACCACGGCAACAGCAGGCCGAAGAGTAGAACCAGGTCGCCGGCGAGGGAAACCAAAGCGTCCCAGCCCCTTTCGACCTGACCGAAGAAGCCGCGGTACTTGTCGGGCGACGGGCCGCCGATGGTCTGGGCTACGAAGGTGACGTTGATGGTGCTGTAGGCGATTTGGTCGCCGAGAGCATCGCGCTGGGCGCGCAGGCTGTCGAGTTCGGCCTGTCGTTCGGACAGCGCATCCTCGGCCTTGATGAGTGCGTCGGGGTCGCGGGCGTCGCGCATGATGGCTAGCAGCCGGTCCACCGAGGTCTGCAGTGCCTTGATCCTGGCGTCGAGATCGACCCGCTGGGCGGTGACGTCGTCGGTGTTGACCTCGGCGTGTTCGACCGTGCCGAGCGCCGCGAGGTCCCGCATCACGTCGTCGAGTTTGGCGGCGGGCACCCGTAACACCATCGACGTACGCGCCCGGCCCGCACCCGACCCCGCGTCTGTGGATCGGCTGTCTACCCGGCCCTGGGCGTTGTCGACGGTGGCCGTGGCCTTGTCGGCGGCCTCGGCGGGGTTGCCCACCGTGATGGCCATCGACGCGGTCTTGACGATGTCGCGCTTGATCGGCGGCGGCGCCTTCGGGGCTTCCTGCGGCGCGGGCGCCCCCACCGCATCGGCGGGACCGGCGGGCAGCTGCGGCGCGCGTACCCGCTCCCCCGCGCACGCGGTCAGCAGGCCCAGCGCGGCGAGCACGGCCAGCAGCCAGGTTGCGATGCCGATGGTTCGCGAGTTCCGGTCCATCCAGCGAGGCTAGCGCGGTGCCGATCGGCGGCAGGTCGTGTCGCTCGAAGCCGACCGTGCGACCTATGCACGGAAATCGACGAAATTTCGTACACGAGCCCCACGGTCGAGGCCGTCCCCGCCTACGCGAAAACGCCCCCGGCGCAGGACCGGGGGCGTTTCTGCGACTACCTAGTGCGCGTGGCCGTGGTGGCCGTGGCCTGCGTGCTCGTCGGCCTCGACCGGCTTGTCCACCACCGCGGTCTCAGTGGTGAGCAGCATCCGGGCCACCGAACCGGCGTTGACCACCGCGGAGCGGGTGACCTTGACCGGGTCGATGACACCGTCGGCGATCAGGTCACCGAAGCTCAGGGTGGCGGCGTTGAAGCCGTGCCCCGAGGGCAGTTCGCTGACCTTGTTCACCACGACCGCGCCGTCCTCGCCGGCGTTGGTGGCGATCCAGAACAGTGGTGCCGACAGCGCCGAGGCGAACACCTCGACGCCCAGCGCCTCGTCCCCGGACAGCGACTCGCGCAGCTTGGCCAGCGCCGCGCGGGTCTGCACCAGCGCGCTGCCACCGCCGGCGACGATGCCCTCCTCGACCGCGGCCTTGGCCGCCGACACCGCATCCTCGACGCGGTGCTTGCGCTCCTTGAGCGCGGTCTCGGTGGCGGCGCCGACCTTGATAACGGCAACCCCGCCGGCCAGCTTGGCCAGCCGCTCCTCGAGCTTCTCGCGGTCCCAATCGGACTCGGAGGCCTCGATCTCGCTCTTGAGCTGCTTGACCCGGTCGGCGATGGCCTCGTGGGTGCCCCCGCCGTCGACGATCACGGTGGCGTCCTTGCTGACCACGACGCGGCGCGCCGAGCCGAGCACCTCCAGACCCACCTCGCGCAGCAGCAGCCCCACGTCGGGGTTGATCACCTGGGCGCCGGTCACGATCGCCAGGTCCTCGAGGAACGCCTTGCGGCGATCACCGAAGAACGGCGCCTTGACCGCGACGGCCTTCAGCGTCTTGCGGATGGCGTTGACCACCAGCGTCGACAGCGCCTCGCCCTCGACGTCCTCGGCCACGATCAGCAGCGGCTTGCCGGCCTGGGCCACCTTCTCCAGCAGCGGCAGCAGGTCGGGCAGCGAGCTGATCTTGTCGCGGTGCAGCAGCACCAGCGCGTCCTCAAGGATCGCTTCCTGCAGGTCGAAGTCGGTGACGAAGTACGCCGACAGATAGCCCTTGTCGAAGCCGATGCCCTCGGTGATCTCCAGTTCGGTGTTCAGCGTCGAGGACTCCTCCACGCTGACCACGCCGTCGCCGCCGACCTTGGTCATGGCCTCGCCGACCATCTCGCCGATCTCCTCGTCCCGGCAGGACACGGTGGCGACCTGGGCGATGCCGGTCTTGCCGGACACCGGGGTGGCGGCGGCCAGCAGCGCCTCGGAGACCGCGTCGGCGGCCTTGCCGATGCCTGAGCCCAGCGCGATCGGGTTGGCGCCGGCCGCGACGTTGCGCAGGCCGTTCTTGATCAGCGCCTGGGCCAGCACGGTGGCCGTG
>JAGQTW010000496.1 GCA_020438785.1 Mycobacterium sp.
CCAGCTTCTCGGCGGCCTATGTCAGCGGCGTGGCGGCGTTGGTGCGTGCCAAGTATCCGGACCTCTCCGCGCACCAAGTGATTCACCGTCTCCTCCAGACGGCACACAATCCGCCGCGGGGGGTCGACAACCAGGTCGGCTACGGGGTGGTGGATCCGGTTGCCGCGTTGACCTTCAGCGTGCCCCCAGGTGACCGGCTGGCTCCAGGAGCACTGACGCGTGTGCTCGCCCCGCCGCCGCCCCCGGCGCCCCCCGACCACCGGGCGCGGACCGTGGCACTGGCCTTCGGCGGCACGGTCCTCGGCGGACTCCTGCTCGTCGGGATCATCGCGAGAGCGCGGCGGGCGCGATGAGCTTCATGACCCGCGTCGCAGTAATCATCGGGGTCTTGGCTCTTGGTCTGGTGGGTTTGAGCATCGGCGGCCATGCCGCTGCTGTTATCGGACTTGTCGCGGGAGCAGCGCTCCTTGCCGTTCCGTGGCGGAGCCAACCGCTGTGGTCATGGGCGGCGCTCTACGCCCGCCGCAACCGCCCGATCGAGCTGGCTGAGCCGGTCACGGTCACCAACGACCGGTCCGGTGGCGGCGTGCGTTACCAAGACGGCGTCGCTGCCCTTGTGATACAGCTGCTCGGGAAGCCCTATTCGCCAACACTTTTCACCGGATCGACTTCCACTCAGACACGTAACACCATCGACGTCGGCGACCTCCTTACCGACGTGCACCAAAGCCTCGGGGTCACCTTGGAGTCGTTGAGCGTGGTCAGTGCCGGCGCGAGACGGCGAAGTAGCGGCGACTATCCGCGGGTCTACGACACGCTGATCGGAACCCCGCCGTACGCCGGCCAGCGGGAGACCTGGCTGGTGATCAGGTTGCGCGCGCTGGACAACGCGGATGCGCTGCAGTGGCGAGTGAGCGTCGGAACCATGGCGTTGGCCGCCGCCCAACGGATCGCAGCGGGGTTGCGGTGCAGGGATGTCCGCGCGCGGGTGGCAACGGCGACCGACATCGTTGAACTCGAACGGCGGCTGGGTCGGGTAGCGCTGGAATCGCACAATCAACGTTGGCGCACCGCCCGCGGTAACGGGGGCTGGCTCACCACCTACGCCTACCGCCCCAGCGATGTCACGACCGAACTGCTCGGCCAGGCCTGGTCGCTGCGTGTGGACGGCGTCATCCAGAACGTCACCGTGTTCCCCGATGGCAAGGTCACCGCGACGCTCACGGTGCGAACTCCCCAGCCGCTGAACGCCCCGCCCAGTGTCATGCTCCGGGCCCTTCCCGGCGAGCAGGCGAGTGCCGTCGCAGCCGGGATGTGCGGGGCAAGGCCGCAGCTGCGCGGTGTTCGACGCGGAGCGTTGGGGCCCCACTTGGTGATCCCGGTCGGCCCCTCCGGCATCCTGCTGGGCAAGCTGCCCACCGGTGACCGGTTGTTGCTTCCTCTGGCCGATCCCGGCGAGTTCAGCCGGGTCCACATCGCGGCCGAGGACTCGATCGCCAAGCGGATCATCGTCCGTGCGGCGGGTGCAGGTGATCGGATCACGGTTCACTCCAGCGACCTTCGACGTTGGGCCAGTGTGCGAATGCCGCACATCGCGGTGACCGATCAGCCCCGTCCCGCCTCGGCGACGACGGTCAGTGTGGTGGACGGCACCGTTACGCCTGCGCCCCGGCCGAACACGGTTGTATCGGTCGTTCCACGGGGTGTCACGTCTCGCGCCCCGGCCGACGTCGCCATTGTCCAAACCGGATCCGCGACCGTCGAGGTCACCACCGCGAGCGACGTCTATCAGGTCGAGGTCGAACTGTTCCGCGCGGAGAACCGCTACGTGGCGATCGAACCGATGGAGCTGGAGCCGGTCGAGCCCGACCGGGCGAGCCAACGATGACAAGCAGCAACGCGACCGCTGCCGCACGCCGCCAGTTCGATCAGGCGATGGCGGTACTCGAGGTTGACAGGGATGCGGCGCACCGGCACTTTCGGGAGGCCACCGACGCGGACCCGTCGATGGCAGATGCGTGGCTGGGCCGTGTCGCGGTCGGAGACGACGGGTTGGCGACATTGCAGGAGCTCTACGCCTACGGCAGCCGCCTCCACCGCGAGTCCAACCGGTTGGGAGTCGGCCTCGCCGCCATCGCCAAAGCCGGACCCTATTTGTCCATCACGGTTACCGAGGCCGCCCATGCGGGCCTCGCGCTGGCCAGCGCGCTCATCGACGGCAAGCAGTTCGAGAAGGCGGAAGCAGTTTTGACCGATTCGGCCTTGCTGGACAGCTGGGAGAACCATCAGTGGCAGCAGTATGTCCGGGCTTACCTGATGTTCGCGACGCAGAGGTGGCCGGATGTCATCGCCGAGGCCGCCCGAATCCTCCCGGCGCAGGCAATCATCATGTCTGCGGTCACCGCGGCCACCAACGCGCTGGCCGCGCACGCGGCAGCCCATCTTGGTCAGGGGCGGGTGGCGCTCGACTGGGCCGAGCGGGTCGAGTTGAGTTCAGACCGTAGCTCGTTGACCGAGGGCCGCCGGCACAGCTTCCCCGATGCTGCGGTGACGGTCATCGATCCAGCCCAGTTCCCGCTCATCGCGGCCGATCTCGCATACATCCGAGGGATGGCCCACCGGCAGCTCGGCGAAGAACAGAGCGCACAGATCTGGTTGTCCAGGTCGACGATCAACGGTGCGCTGATCGAACCGGCCAAGCAGGCCCTGGCCGATCCCCGGATCCAGTTGGTCATCACCGACGAAGCTGCCATCACCAGCCGCACCGACAAGTGGGATGTCTCCACGGAGCAGTCGGAGCAGGAGCGATCCGAGGAGGAGAACGCGGAGCGGCGCGCCGAGCTTCTGGCGGAAGGGCGTGCGTTGCTGGCCAATCAGGTTGGGCTGGCGGAGGTCAAGCAGGCCGTCGCGGAGTTGGAGGACCAGATCGAGGTTCGCGCGCTGCGACTCGCGCACGGACTGCCGGTGGCCAACCAGACCAATCACATGCTCCTCGTGGGCCCACCGGGTACCGGGAAGACGACCACCGCGGAGGCGCTGGGCAAGATCTACGCTGGTTTCGGCATCGTCCGGCATCCGGAGGTCATCGAGGTCAGGCGGTCCGATCTCTGTGGCGAGCACATCGGGTCATCGGGCCCGAAGACCAACGAACTCATCGAGAGATCCCTCGGCCGAGTCCTTTTCATGGATGAGCTCTATTCACTGGTCGAGCGTCACCACGATGGCCGACCCGACATGATCGGTTCCGAGGCGGTGAACCAGCTGCTGGTGGCGCTCGAGGTCCACCGGTTCGACTTCTGCTTCATCGGCGCCGGGTACGAGAGGGAGATCGACCAATTCCTCACCGTTAACCCGGGATTGGCGGGGCGGTTCAACCGCAAGCTACGGTTCGCGTCGTACAGCCCCGACGAACTCGTCGAGATCGCCGTTCGCTACGGAGCACCGCGGGCGACAGTGATCGAGCCGACCGCCCGCGACGCACTCAACGCGCTCTGCCGCAAGCTGCGCGGCCATCTCGCGCCGGACGGCGCCCACGGCATCGACGTGATGCAAAACGGGCGGTTCGCCCGCAACGTGGTCGAACGCGCGGAGCGGCTTCGTGATTCGCGCGTCGCGGCACAGCACCGCACCAGCCGGGGGTCGGTCACGGTCGAGGACCTCGAAACCCTGCGCACCCAGGATGTGGTGGCCGCGGTTGTGGACGCCTGCACGGAGAAGCACGTGCCACTCGAGCTTCGAGCAGTCGAGTCAGAACTCGCGTACAAGAAGTGCGAGTAGAGCCGTGCGTGAGCTCTGACTCAACGCAACTCAGGCCTCACTCCGCCGCACGAACAGCGCCAGCACCGCACCCACGGCGGCGGCCACGGCACCGACCATCATCGAGGTCTGCAGCCCAGCCATGAACGCCTCGTGGCTGCCGGTGGCGACCATCGCGTTCAGCTGCGGCGGCGCTCCCGGAACGGATGGCGCCATACCCTTGGCTACCAGTTCCTTTGCCGGCAGCAGCTTTTCGGCGACCGACAGGGGTGTACCCGCCGCCGTCAGTTTGCCGACCAGCGTCGAGCCCACCTTGCTGGACAGCACCGAGCCCAGGATCGTGGTGCCGAGCACCGCGCCCAGCTGCACCGAGGTGCTCTGCAGCCCGCCGGCCACCCCGGCATCGTCGACCGGGGCGTTGCCCACGATCGCATCCGAACTCGCGGTCAGCACCAGGCCGATGCCGGCACCGAGCAACGTGAACGCCGGCCAGATCGCGCCGTAGCCCGAGTCCGCCCGCAACCCGCTCAGCAGCGCCAGCGCGCCCGCGACACCGAGCAGGCCGAGCACCATCGCCGGGCGCGGACCGAACCGTTCGGTGATCACCCCGGACAGCGGGGCCAGCACCATCATCGCGAGGCTCAGCGGCAGCGTGCGCACACCGGTCTCCACCGGGCTCCAGCCCTGCAGGTTCTGCAGGAACAGTGTCATGAAGAACAGCGCCCCGAACAACGCGAAGAAGTTGATTGTGACCACCGCGGCGCCGATCGACAGCGACCGGTTGGCGAACAGCCGCAGCGGCAGCAGCGGGTCGGCGGTGGTGCGCTCGACGATTATGAACGCGCCCATCAACACCGCGCCGCCCATCAGGAACGCCACCGTCTGCGGGTCCAGCCAGCCCCACTCGGGGGCCTTGATCAGTCCGTAGACGAGAAGGAACAGGCTTGCCGACAGCGTCAGGATGCCGGCCACGTCGAGCCGGTGCTCGGCGTCGCTGCGGCTCTCGGTGATGGCGGCCGTTCCGATGAGCACGGCGACGACCGCGATCGGCACGTTGATGTAGAACACCGACTCCCAGTTGAGGTGCTCGACGAGCACGCCGCCCAGGATCGGGCCGGCGGCGACGGAGACGCCGGTGGCGGCACCCCAGATGCCGATCGCGGTGTTCAGCTTGTGCACGGGGAAGACGCTGCGGATGATGGCCAGCGTGCTCGGCATCAGCAGCGCGCCGAACACACCCTGCAGGGCCCGCATCACGATCACCCCGCCGACGGTGCCGATCAGACCGATGGCCACCGACGTGACGGCGAAGCCCACCACGCCGACGAAGAAGGCCCGCTTGCGGCCGAACATGTCGCCGAGTTTGCCGCCGAAGATAAGCAGGGCGGCCAGGGCCAGCAGGTAGGCGTCGGTGATCCACTGCAGGTCCGACAGCGTCGCGTCGAGGTCGATGGCGATGCGCGGGTTGGCGATCGCGACCACCGAGGCGTCCAGGCCGA
>JAGQTW010000497.1 GCA_020438785.1 Mycobacterium sp.
CCTGAAGCTGTTCGCCGGGGCCGAGCAGGACAACGCAAAGGCCGCGGTCCGGTTGGCCTCGGACATGGGCGAGTTCTTCATGCCCTTCCCGGGCACCCGCATCAACCAGCAGAACGGCACCCTGCAGGCCGGTGACATGTCGGGCGCCTTCTCCTCCTACGAGGTGAAGTTCACCGACACCACCAAGCCGAACGGGCAGATCTGGGCCGGGGTTATCGGCGCCCCGACGCAACCGAACGCGCCGCGCGACCAGCGCAACCAGCGGTGGTTCGTGGTGTGGCTGGGAACCGCGAAGGATCCCGTCGACCCCAACGCCGCCAAGACGCTGGCCCAGTCGATCCGGCCGTACGCCGCGCCGCCGCCGCCCGCACCGGACCCGAACGCCCCGGCGGCCCCGGAGCCCGTTCCGGGTGGCCGGGTGCCGGTCGGCGTCCCGGTGCCCGTTGAGACGCCGGTGCCGGAGATGGCGCCACAGCCGGCGGGCTGAATCCCCGCACCGGCTGACATTTGAGGATCGTGGCCGTTTCGGCGCGCCAATCGTTATCCCCGCGCGGTATACCGGTGGGATGGCGGTCCAGCAGCCAAGCTGGCCGGCGATAGCGAGGAGATCCTCATGGGCACCCTTATCGTTCCCCAGGCGGCGACCGAGATCCTGGCCCGGTCGTCCACACTGACCAGCGTCGGCTGGATCGGCTACATCATCATCGGCGCGATCGCGGGCTGGATCGCGGGCAAGATCGTCAAGGGCGGCGGCTCGGGCATCCTGATGAACATCGTCATCGGTGTCGTGGGCGCGCTCATCGGCGGCTTCCTGCTGAGCTTCTTCCTCGACACCGCAGGAGGTGGCTGGTGGTTCACCCTGTTCACCGCGATCCTGGGTTCGGTGATCCTGCTCTGGGTGCTCGGCAAGGTGCGAAAGTCCTGATTCCCGGAAAAGCGTAGCGCCGCACTAATCCCGGGTCTGCAGGGCCGAGCCGTCCAGCCGGACGGCGACCTCCGACAACGGGCGGCGCGGCGTCGCGGGTAGCGGGTCGGCGTTGAGCGCCGCCCACCCGATGCGCAGCAGCATCTGCGGGAAGCCGTCGCCGTCGAGCAGTTTGGTCCGCACCTCGTCGCGGGTGTCGGCCAGTTCCAGCGGTTCGGTGAGCGGGCAGCTGACCAGGCCCAGCGCCGTGGCGGTGAGCAGCACCGCGCCGGTGGCCTCCCCGGCCGCCAGCAGCGCGGGCGGGTCGTCGGTTGCGGTGGCCAGCACCAGCACCACCCCGGCATCGTCGCGGGCCTCGACGCCGGCGGGCTGGTCGAGCACCGGGTTGGCGAAGACCCGGGCCGGGAACCTGCCTTGTTGCTCCGCCGACGGGGTGTTGCGGGCCGGGACGCCGGCCGGGCTGCCGTGCCGCCCGCTCCACATCGCGAGCTCGGCCAGGTACTCCGGGTCGCTGATGTGTTCGCGCACCGCGCGCGCCACCACGGCGGCCAGGTCGCCCTCGTCCTCGACGCGGCGCAGCAGCACCCCCGAGCGCGCCGCCCGCGTGGCCATCACCGCGATGTCGCCGCCGGGCACCGGCCAGGACGAGAACCAGCGCCGGTCGGTGCGCCGGCGCGGGATGGCCGCGGCCAGCGCGATGTCCTGCTCGTCGACGGCGCTGTCGAGGATCTCGATGCTGGCCAGGTGGTGCGGGTCGGCCGGGTTGGGGAAGCGGTGCACCGCGGACCGCCAGCCCAGCGCCGAGAGCGCGACGGTGAAATGTTGCAGCGCCACACCGCAACTGAGCATCAGATCGCGCCGGGCCGGGTCGATGCGCTGCAACTGCCGGTTCGGGTCGGCGTACAGATGCACGCTCTCGTCGCCGACACGCCAGCGCCAGGGCTGCGAATTGTGCACCGACGGCGCCCGGACCGCGAGTGCCAGCGCGGCCTCCACGGTCGCCGCGTCGGGCAGTTCCCGGCCCATCCCCACGTCCATCCGCCCGTCCATCCCACTCGTTGCCGCACACCGGTTGTCACCTCCACCGTCACACCGGAACGGCCGGTCGCACAGTCCCCGAAAGGCCTTGATCCGGGGCCATTGGTCCCTTGCCGGCCGGCGGCCGCGCCGCGCTCCGCGGCAGGGGGCACGATGGTGGGATGGCAGGCGGCACAACGGGCGTCCCGGCGACGATGCGCGCGTGGCGGGTGCGCAGGCCCGGCCCGATGCGCAGCGGCCCACTGGAGTTCGACGGCGCCGCCACGACCCCGCGGCCCGGTCCGACCGATCTGCTGGTGGCGGTGCTGGCGTGCGGGGTGTGCCGCACCGACCTACACGTCACGGAGGGCGATCTGCCGGTGCACCGGCCGGGGGTGACCCCGGGACACGAGGTCGTCGGCGAGGTGGTGGCGTTCGGCGCCGAGGTGGACGGCTTCGCGGTGGGGGACCGGGTCGGCATCGCCTGGCTGCGGCACACCTGCGGGGTGTGCGCGTACTGTCGGCGCGGCGCCGAGAACCTGTGCCCGAATTCGCGCTACACCGGCTGGGACGCCGACGGGGGATACGCCGACTTCGCCACCGTGCCAGCGGATTTCGCGCACCGGCTGCCGGCCGGCTATTCCGACAGCGAACTGGCGCCGCTACTGTGCGCGGGCATCATCGGCTACCGGTCACTGCTGCGCGCCGAGTTGCCGCCCGGCGGGCGGCTGGGCCTGTACGGCTTCGGCGGCAGCGCCCACATCACCGCGCAGGTCGCCATCGCTCAGGGCGCGGAGGTGCACGTGATGACCCGCGGGGTCGAGGCGCGCGAACTGGCGCTGGCGCTGGGCGCGTCGTCGGCGCAGGGCGCGGCTGACCCGCCGCCGGTCAAACTGGACGCCGCGATCCTGTTCGCCCCGGTGGGCGATCTGGTGCCGCCCGCCCTGGAGGCCCTCGACCGCGGCGGCACCCTGGCGATCGCCGGCATCCACCTGTCCGACATCCCGGCGCTGAACTATCAGCGACATCTGTTCCAGGAGCGCCAGGTTCGCTCGGTCAGTTCCAACACCCGCGCCGACGCCCGCGCCTTCCTGGAGTTCGCCGGTCGACATCGCATCGAGGTGACCACCCCGGAGTATCCGCTCACCCGCGCCGACGAGGCGCTGACCGATCTGGTCGAGGGCCGCATCGCCGGGGCGGCGGTGCTGCTGCCCGGGTAGCTCACAGCGCGGCGAGCACACCCCGCAGCCCGGCGGGCAGGCTGCCGCGGCCCTCCTGGTAGAGCGGTCCGGTCCCGTCCGACAGCAGGATGCGCAGCCGCGCCACCCCGCGGGCCCGCACCGGGCGCGGAGAGTGCAGCCGCAGCGTGATGTCGTCGACCACATCGCGGCACGGGATCATCGACTCCCAGTTGACCGGGATGCGCAGCGGCACGCCGGCGGCGGCGTGGTGCGCCTCGGCCATCGCGTGGCGCAGGGCGCGGGCCAGCGCCTCCCGCTCGTCGACCGTGGTCAGCCGCGCGACGTGGGCGGCCAGGGCACTGCCGGGCATCGGGACGGCCCCGGCGTCGAGTTCGCGATCCAGCCGGCCGGCGAACAGCCGGGCCCGGAGCCGCACCATCGCCGTGGTGGCGGCCTCACCCTCGGGGCAGTCCGGCCACGGCGAACCGTCGGATTGCTGAATGTCTTGATCGAAATCGTTGTGCCCCATGGGCTTTTCCTTCTCCCGGGCCGGCTCCGCCGCCGGCCCTAAAGTGACCTACTAAAACGTTATACCGGTCATGCATGACCAGTCAAGTTGATTCACCGGTCATCTCCTTCTATTCTCGACCTCATGTCGGAGCCCGCCGTCGGATGGCTCGGCGATGCCGAGGCCAAACCCGCACCCGAACCGCTTACCCGCATCCAGGCCCTGATCAACACCGTCGACCTGGAGTCGGGGGCCGACCGGCTGGCCGAGCCCGCCGACGCCCGGCCCTGGCTCGTGGCCCACGGCCTGCTCGCCGCGGACCGTGCGCCGACCGCCGACGAGTTGGCGAACGTCCGCGCCGTCCGGGAGGCGCTGCGGGCCATGGTGGTCCACAACGCCGGCGGCCCGGTCCCCACCGCGGCGGAGCTGGCGCCGCTGCGCCGGGTCGCCGACACGGCCACCGCGCGGGCCCGCCTCGACGACGACGGCACCGTGCGGGTGGACCCGGTCGCCGACGCGCAGGCGGGCCGCCTGCTGGCCCTGCTGCTGGTGGTGGCCGAGGCCCAGCGCGACGGCACCTGGCAGCACCTCAAGGCGTGTGGCAACGAGGACTGCCGGTGGGCGTTCTACGACCGCTCGCGCAACCACGGCGGCACCTGGTGCGACATGGCGACGTGCGGTAACAAGCTCAAGAACCGGGAGTTCCGGGCGCGGCGCAACCGCGTCGCGCGCTGAAGCCCGCAGTCAGGTCATCGACAGGTGCCACACCAGGGCGGCGGCCAGCGCGCCCAGCCCGTTGAGCGACCAGTGCAGCGCGATCGGGGCGATCAGGCTGCCGCTGCGGCGGCGCAACCAGGTGAACACGAACCCGGCGGCGGCGGTGGCCACCACCGCCAGCGCGATGCCGGCCAGCATGCCCGGTACGCCGCCCCCGAGAATCCGGGTGAAGCCGACGTTGTTGCTGGTCAGGCCCAGTGAGCTGGCGATATGCCACAGCCCGAACAACAGTGAGCCTGCGGCGGCCACCCCCCGGAAGCCCCAGGCCCGGTCCAGGGCGCCGTGCAGCACCCCGCGGAACGCCAACTCCTCGGGGATCACGGTCTGCAGCGGGATGATGATCATCGAGGCCACCAGCGCACCCGAGAGGGTGGCGTAGTGGTTGTTGAGGAACATCGGCCGGGTCCACGGCAGCAGCGCGCCGACGGCGATCACCGCCAGCACCAGGCCCACCGCGGCCAGCGCATAGGCCAGCCCGGAGCGCCAGTGTTCGCGACCCAGCCCGAGTTCGGCCCAGCCCAGACCGCGGGAACGCACCAGCGCGACCAGCCCGACGGCGGCAGCCGGCACCACAGCGATGTTTGCCCACGGCGTGGTGAAGTGGGCGATCAGGTTGGTGATGGCCAGCACCACCACTACCACGCCGACGTCGACGTAGGTGCGGAAGTGGTGCAGCGCGGCGAGCTGGGACAGCGCTGGGTGAGGGTGCGCGACCGCGGCGCTGTGCTCGGACATTTGCTGTCGATTGTACCCGTGGTCGAGGACCGCTCAGGCGTGTCGGTGGTCACCCGGGTGAACAACCGGTGCAGCGTGTGCGCGGTTCGCCGATCTCACGTTGGATGGGGCGATGAGCACCGTGAAGACCAGCTGGCAGACGGCGGACGTGCGCCCGATCGGCGAGGACAGACTGGCCCAACTCGACGGCTGGTGGCGCGCCGCCAACTACCTGTCCGTCGGCCAGATCTACCTGCTGGACAACCCGCTGCTGCGCAGGCCGCTGTCCCGCGACGACGTCAAGCCGCGCCTACTCGGGCACTGGGGCACCACCCCGGGCCTGAACTTCCTCTACGCCCACCTCAACCGGGTGATCGCCGAACGCGGCCAGTCGACGATCTACCTCACCGGTCCCGGCCACGGCGGGCCCGGGCTGGTCGCCAGCGCCTACCTGGACGGCACCTACTCCGAGGTGTACTCCGACATCACCCAGGACACCGAGGGCATCCGGCGGCTGTTCCGCCAGTTCTCCTTCCCGGGCGGCATCCCGTCCCACGTCGCACCGGAGACCCCCGGTTCCATCCACGAGGGCGGCGAACTCGGCTACGTGCTGTCGCACGCCTACGGCGCGGCCTTCGACAACCCCGACCTGCTGGTGGCCGCGGTGGTCGGCGACGGCGAGGCCGAGACCGGCGCGCTGGCCACCAGTTGGCACTCCAACAAGTTCGTCAACGCCGCAAAGGACGGCGTGGTGCTGCCGATCCTGCACCTCAACGGCTACAAGATCGCGAATCCGACGGTGCTGGATCGGATCCCGGCCGACGAGTTGCGCAGCCTCATGGTCGGCTACGGTCACAACCCGTACCTGTTCGAGGCCGCGGAGGACGAGGACCACTTCACCGCGCACCGCCGGTTCGCCGCCCTGCTCGACGAGGTGCTCAACGAGATCGCCGGCATCAAGGCCCGCGCCGCCGCCGGCGACGAGCAGCGGCCGCGCTGGCCGATGATCATCTTCCGCACCCCGAAGGGCTGGACCGGCCCGGACTACATCGACGGCAAGAAGACCACCGGGTCGTGGCGCGCCCATCAGGTGCCGCTGGCCAGCGCCCGCGACACCCCCGAGCATCTCCAGGTGCTGGCCGACTGGTTGGCCTCCTACCGCCCGGATGAACTCTTCGACTCGAGCGGCCGGATCGACGCGGCGATCGCCGCGCTGGCGCCGTCGGGAACGCTGCGGATGAGCGACAACCCGCAC
>JAGQTW010000077.1 GCA_020438785.1 Mycobacterium sp.
CGTTGTAGTGCGACATCTGGTCGCCGACACCGTAGGTAGACCAGCCCAGCGCCAGTTCGGACAGGTCGCCGGTGCCCAGCACGATGCCGCCACGCTGGTTGGCGATCCGGAACAGGTAGTCGGTGCGCAGGCCGGCCTGTACGTTCTCGAAGGTGACGTCGTACACCTTCTCACCGCGCGCGAAGGGATGACCGATCTCGGTCAGCATCAACTCGGCCGTCTTGCGGATGTCGATCTCGGCGAAGGTAACCCCAAGGGCCTCAGACAGTTTGATCGCGTTGCCCTTGGTGCGCTCGCCGGTGGCGAACCCGGGCAGGGTGAACGCCAGGATGTCGCTGCGCGGCCGATTCTCTCGGTCCATCGCCTTGGCCGCCACGATCAGGGCGTGGGTCGAATCGAGCCCACCGGAGACACCGATGACGACCTTCGGATAGTTCAGGGCCCGCAGCCGCTGCTCCAGCCCGGCCACCTGGATGTTGTAGCCCTCGTAGCAATCCTGCTCGAGCCGCTGCACATCACTGGGCACGAACGGGAACCGCTCGACCTGACGCAGCAGGCCGATGTCCCCGGCGGGCGGATCGAGCTGAAAGTCGATGCGGCGGAAGGCGTTCAACGCATCCTGATGATGCCTGCGGTTGTCGTCGAACGTCCCCATCCGCAGCCGCTCCGCCCGCAACAGGTCGAGGTCGACGTCGGCCACCGAGCGCTGCTCCTCGGCCGGGAACCGCTCGGACTCGGCCAGCAACCGGCCGTTCTCGTAGATCATCGTCTGGCCGTCCCAGGCCAGATCGGTGGTCGACTCCCCCTGACCCGCCGCGGCGTAGACGTAGGCCGCCAGGCAGCGGGCCGAGGCCGAGCGTGCCAGCAGCTTGCGGTCTTCGGCGCGCCCGATGGTGATCGGGCTGCCCGACAGGTTGGCCAGCACGGTCGCCCCGGCCAGCGCCGCCTCCGCGCTGGGCGGCACCGGTACGAACATGTCCTCGCAGACCTCGACGTGCAGCACGAGTCCGGGCATGTCGGCCGCGCTGAACAACAGATCGGGGCCGAAGGGCACCTCGGCCCCGGCGATGCGGATGGTGCCGCGAACGTCGTCCCCGGCTGCGACCTGGCGCCGTTCGTAGAACTCGCGGTAGGTCGGCAGGTACGACTTCGGGGCCACCCCCAGAACGGCACCGCGGTGGATCACCACCGCGGTGTTGTAGATCCGGTGCAGGTAGCGCAGCGGCGCCCCCACCACGAGCACGGTTAGCAGGTCCGCCGAGGCCGCCACGACGTCGAGCAGTGCGTCCTCGACGGCGTCCAGCAGCGTGTCCTGCAGCAGGATGTCCTCGATTGAATATCCGGACAGGGTCAACTCCGGGAAAACCGCCACGGCGACGCCGTCGTCGTGGCAGGCCCGGGCCAGCCGCACCACCGACTCGGCGTTGGCGGCCGGGTCCGCCAGCACCGTGTGGTGCGTGCAGGCGGCGACCCGGACGAATCCGTGCCGGTAGGCGGAGTAGAAATCCATGCCCCATTGTCGCCCGTGCCCTGCCCGGCGAAAGCGGCAACCTCCCTTCGGGCGTGTCCGGATGCCCGAATCGGGTATCTGAAGCCCCATGGCCGAAACCGCGCTGCTGGTGGTCGACATGCTCAACGCCTACCGCCACCCCGATGCCGAACAACTCGCCGACAACGTCGCCGAGATCGTCGACCCGCTGTCGAACCTGATCGGCGAGGCCCGGCAACGCGAGGACGTCGACCTGATCTACGTCAACGACAACTACGGCGATTTCACCGCCGAACCGAGCGACCTCGTCCGCGCCGCATTGGAGGGCGCCCGCCCGGATCTGGTGCGCCCGATCGCGCCCCAGCCGGATAGCCGGGTGCTGACCAAGGTCCGGCACAGCGCGTTCTATGCGACACCGTTGGCGTATCTGCTCAATCGCCTCGAGACCGCAAGGGTGATCCTGACCGGCCAGGTGACCGAGCAGTGCATCCTTTACAGCGCCCTGGACGCCGATGTGCGCCATTATCCGGTGGTGGTGCCACGCGATGCGGTGGCCCACATCGATGCCGAACTCGGCAAGGCCGCGCTGGCGATGATGAAACGCAACATGAGCGCCCGCGTCATTGCGGCGGCGAAGTGCCTCTCCTAGCCGGTCTAGCCGTCAGCGCTGCGCCAGCCGCATCCGGTGTGCCCGGCTACGCGCGACTATGCGGGCGTTGGGCCCCCGGTTCCACCGATGACACCGATGACACCGATGACACCGAGATAGTCGCTCTGAGCCGGGCAGAGAGGGTGCCACCTATCCTGGTGGGCGTGGAGTCGCCCGAACTCGTCGCCGTGTTGACCGGCCGGCGCGTCGCCGTCCTCACCGGCGCGGGAATCTCCACCGACTCGGGGATTCCGGACTACCGCGGCCCCGACTCGCCGCCGGCCAACCCGATGACGATCCGCCAGTTCACCTCGAGCCGGGAGTTCCGGCAGCGTTACTGGGCCCGCAACCACCTCGGTTGGCGCCACATGGCGCAAACCATGCCGAACGCCGGCCACCGTGCCGTGGCCACCCTGGAGCGGGACGGAGTCGCCACCGGCGTCATCACCCAGAACGTCGACCTGCTGCATACCAAGGCCGGTAGCCGCAACGTCATCAACCTGCACGGCACCTACGCCCGGGTGGTGTGCCTGAACTGCGGGCACACCATGTCGCGCGCGACGCTGGCCGAGCAACTCGAAGCGGCCAACCCCGGGTTCGCCGAACGGGCCGAACGCCTGGGCGGACTGGCGGTGGCGCCGGATGCCGACGCCGTGGTCGCCGACACCGATTCGTTCCGCTTCGTCGACTGCCCGGCCTGCGCGGGCATGCTCAAACCCGACATCGTCTACTTCGGTGAGAACGTCCGCAAAGAGGTTGTGGATCAAGCCTATTCGTTGGTCGACGAGTCGGACGCTGTACTGGTTGCGGGGTCGTCGCTGACGGTGTTCTCCGGTTACCGGTTCGTGCGGCACGCGGCCGCGCGCGGTATTCCGATCGCGATCATCAATCGTGGACCGACCCGCGGGGACGACCTGGCGACGGTGAAGGTGCACGGCGGCTGTTCGGAACTGCTGGTGCTGCTCGCCGACGAGTTGTCGGGTCGGCTGTCGGCGTGAGCTGGTTCGGGGCAGCGCCCGTCGACACCCACACCGAACAGGACGTCGAGGAGGAGGCCGGGCGGGTAGCCGCGCTGTTGAAGCGGATGCGTCCACCGGCCGGCCCGCTGACCGAACGATGGGCGCTGGGCATCGGCGACATCGTCGCCGACACGGCCCGGCTACCCCGACGGCTGCGTGGTGCGGTCGGATTCCTCAACCGGTTCGGTGGTCTGGCGATCAGCCCGCAGGCGCTGGAGTTCGACGGTGACGACGTCGCGTGGACCAAGATCACCGAGATCGATACCCGTAACCTGGTCGAATACCTGCTCTCCGGTGCGGTCGAGAAGCAGGTGGACCGGCTTCCGGTGCCATGGTTCCCCGGGCGCGCCAAACTGCTCGGGCTGGCCTCGGCGGCGGTGCTGACCCTGCTGATGGCCACCGCCAAGCAACAGATCGAGGAGCACGCCGACGTCCGCATCCCGGCCGAGGTGCACTACCGCGGGTTCCTCCGGCGCGACAAGGTGCTCTCCCCCGGGGTGCTCTCGACGCTGATCCTCGCTGATCCGAAGGTCAGCGAGTGCGTGATCGCCACCGCCGAAGCCAATGGCGTCACCGTGCGCAAACGCGACGACGACCCGATGGAGGAGGCCGGTGAGAGGGCCGAGCAACTCAAGGCCAAGCTAGCCGAACTGGAGTCGGGGATCCGTCGGGTGCTGCGTCGGCGCTAGACGGCCACCAGGTCGTCGGCGTGCACCGCGGGCCGACGCAATTCGGCGGGCAGGTCGGTGGTGGACCGCCCGATCATCGTCGCCAACTCGGCGGCGTCGTAGGCCACTACGCCGCGGGCGACCATCTCCTCATCAGGTCCGCGCAGCTCGACGACGTCACCGCCGAAGAAGCGTCCCGACACCGCGGTGACACCGGCGGGCAGCAGCGAGCGGCGCTGCTTGACCACAGCGCGCACCGCACCGGCATCCAGCGTCAGTGCGCCCGCCGCCTCCGCGGCGTACCGCACCCAGAACCGGCGCGCCGACATCCGGTCCGGGCGCGGGGCGAAGACGGTGCCGACCGAGGCGTCGCTGAGCGCGGCGCCCGCGTCGGTAGCGGCGGCGAGCAGCACTGGGACCCCGGCGTCGGCGGCCAGCAGCGCCGAGGACAGCTTCGACGCCATCCCGCCGGTGCCGAGCCGGCTGCCCTGCCCGGCCACCACGCCGTCCAGGTCGTCCGGACCGGCCACCTCG
>JAGQTW010000078.1 GCA_020438785.1 Mycobacterium sp.
CGTGCTTGTTGTGCACGATCTCGTGACGCACGTAGACCGGGGCGCCGTGTTTCTCCAGGGCCCGTTCGACGGTCTCGACGGCGCGGTCCACGCCGGCGCAGTATCCGCGCGGCTCGGCCAGCAGCACCCGCTTGCCGCCCGAACGGTCGGCAGCCGTGCTGGACGCACCGGGAATCCCCATGTTGACGGTTGGCGGCATGGTTTCAGGGTACGTTCCCGCAACGCGGCCGGGCCAGCCGTAGGCTTGGACCCATGGCTACAGCACCGTATGGGGTTCGTCTGCTGGTCGGCGCCGCCGTGACCGCCGTCGAGGAGACCCTCAAGCTGCCCCAGACCATCCTGATGTACCCGGTGACGGTGGCCAGCACGGTCGCTCACATCGTGATGAAGGTGCAGCAGGACATCGCTGAGCTGGTCACCAAGGGTGACTCGGCGCTGGAGAGCATCTTCCCGCCCCGCGACGAGCAGCCGGAGTGGGCGACGTTCGACGAGGACTACGCCGACGACGAGGCGCCCGCGGGTAACGGCGAGCGCCGCACCGAGGGCCGGTTCGCCCTGTACTCGGTGGCCGACGCGGCCCCGGCCGCCACGTCCGCACCGGCGGTCAAGACCGCCGCCGGCAAGAAAGCCCCCGGCAAGACGGCTGGGGCCAGCGCACCGGCGATCGTCGAGGAGCTCGACTACGAGTCGCTCACCCTGGCTCAGCTGCGGGCGCGCCTGCAGTCGCTGAGCGTGGCCGACCTCGAGGCGCTGCTGGCCTACGAGGAGGCCTCCAAGTCGCGAGCCCCGTTCCAGACCCTGCTGGCCAACAGGATCACCCGCGCGACCGCCAAGTGACCAGCGCGCAGGGCAGCTCGGCGGAGAACCCGTTCCCGGTCCGGGCGGTCGCCACCCGGGTTGCGGCCTGGATCGACAAGCTCGGCACGGTCTGGGTCGAGGGTCAGCTGACCCAGATCAACCTGCGCAGCTCGACGGCGTACATGGTGCTTCGTGACCCCGCCGCCAACATGTCGCTGGACATCATCTGCCCGCGTGACCTGGTGGCCGCGGCGCCGGTGAAACTCACCGAGGGCACCCAGGTCATCGTCCGCGGCAAGCCCAGCTTCTACACCGTGCGCGGATCGTTCTCGTTGCGGGTCAACGCGATTCGCGCGGTCGGGCTCGGCGAGCTGCTGGCCCGGATCGAGCGGCTGCGCCGCCTGCTGGAGGCCGAGGGACTGTTCGACCCGCGGCTCAAGCGGCCGCTGCCGTTCCTGCCGTCGACCATCGGGCTGATCACCGGCCGGGCCAGCGCGGCCGAACACGATGTGACGACGGTGGCCGGCCAGCGCTGGCCCGCGGTGCGGTTCGCGATCCGCAACACCGCCGTGCAGGGCGCCAACGCCGTCACCCAGATCGTCGCGGCCCTGGCCGAACTCGACGCCGATCCCGAGGTCGACGTCATCGTGATCGCGCGCGGCGGCGGCAGCGTCGAGGACCTGCTGCCGTTCTCCGACGAGACGCTGTGCCGCGCCATCGCGGCCTGCACCACGCCGGTGGTCAGCGCGATCGGGCACGAGCCCGACAACCCGGTCTGCGATCTGGTGGCCGACGTGCGCGCCGCCACCCCGACCGACGCCGCCAAACGGGTGGTACCCGACGCCACCGCGGAGCTGGCACTGGTCGGCGAGTTGCGCCACCGCAGCGCGCAGGCGCTGCGCAACTGGGTCGTCCGCGAGCAACGCACGCTGGCCCATCTGCGCAGCCGGCCGGTGCTGGCCGACCCACTGCGGGCGGTGGCCGAGCGCGCCGAGGTGGTGCACCGCGCCCGCGCGGCGGTGCGCCGCGACATCAACCGCCTGGTGGCCGCCGAATCCGACCGGATCGGTCACCTGGCGGCCCGGCTGGCCACCCTCGGCCCGGCCGCCACTCTGGCCCGCGGCTACGCCGTGGTGCAGACGATCGACGGCAGCGCCGCCGTGCTGCGCTCGGTGGCCGACGCGCCGGCCGGAGCCCGGTTGCGCATCCGGCTCTCCGACGGCGCGGTCGGCGCCACCAGTTCCGGCCCGACGGATGGAGTCCCATGACCGAACCCGGTGCACACACCCCCGCCAGCGAACTCGGCTACGAGCAGTGCCGCGACGAGCTCACCGAGGTGGTCCGCGTTCTCGAGCAGGGCGGGTTGAGCCTCGACGCGTCGCTCAAGCTGTGGGAGCGCGGTGAGGAGCTGGCCGCCCGGTGCGAGGAACACTTAGCTGGAGCGCGCAAGAAGATCGAGGATGCGCTGGCCGCCCGGGACCCGGAAGCCTGATCTTGCAGTAAAAACCATCCACGCGGATCGGGACCGGAAGCCGTTTCTGTATGCTGGTCGAATGGGTGACACTTTGCTGACCGCCGATCTCGGCCGCGTTCTGGTGACCGGCGGCGCCGGATTCGTCGGGGCCAACCTGGTCAAGGAACTTCTCGACCGGGGCTACCGGGTGCGTGCCTTCGACCGGGTGCCGTCGCCACTGCCGCCCCACGAGCAACTCCAAGTGCTCCAGGGCGACATCTGCGACCCGGAGACCGTCGCGACCGCCGTCCAGGACATCGACACGGTCTTTCACACCGCGGCGATCATCGACCTGATGGGCGGGGCCGCGGCGACCGAGGAGTACCGCCGCCGCAGTTTCGCGGTCAACGTCACCGGCACCGAGAACCTGGTGCACGCCGCGCAGGCGGCCGGTGTCCAGCGCTTCGTCTACACCGCCTCCAACAGCGTCGTCCTCGGCGGGCAGCGCATCGCGGGCGGCGACGAGACCCTGCCCTACACCTCGCGCTTCAACGACCTCTACACCGAAACCAAGGTGATCGCGGAGAAGTTCGTGCTGGGCCAGAACGGCGTCGAGGAGATGCTGACCTGTTCGATCCGGCCCAGCGGGATCTGGGGCCGCGGCGATCAGACGATGTTCCGCAAGATGTTCGAGCAGGTCATCGCCGGCCGGGTCAAGGTCCTGGTGGGCAGCAAGGACGTCAGGCTCGACAACTCCTACGTGCACAACCTGATTCACGGCTTCATCCTCGCGGCCGAGCACCTGGTCCCGGGCGGCACCGCACCCGGGCAGGCGTACTTCATCAACGACGGCGAGCCGGTGAACATGTTCGAGTTCGCCCGGCCGGTGGTCGAGGCGTGCGGCGAGCGATTCCCGAAGGTGCGGGTGCCCGGCCGGCTCGTGCACGCGGCGATGACGGCCTGGCAGCGGCTGCACTTCCGGTTCGGGCTGCCCCAGCCGCCGCTCGAACCACTCGCGGTCGAACGCGTCTACCTCGACAACTACTTCTCCATCGAAAAGGCCCGCCGCGACCTCGGTTACGAGCCGCTCTTCACCACCGAGCAGGCGTTGCAGGACTGCCTGCCGTACTACACCGATCTGTATGACGAGATGAAGAACGCCGACAAGCAGCCGGTCCACGCCTGACTCAGGCGTCGGCGACCTGGCTTACCCGGCAACCGCGCCGAGCCGCCGACTCCACATCCTGGTAATCAGCGCGGGTGGGCTTCCGGGTCCGACGGGCTGAACGTCGTCGGCCCCGATCTCCGCAGCGATGAGATCGTCCAACTGCCTGTCGAGTTCGTCGATGACGGATTCGGCGCCGACCCCGCCGGCACCAAGGTGAGCCAGGTTGGACATCTCCGCCGGGTCTCGCAGCCGGTCGTAGAGTTCAAGGTCGGCCGCACGCCGGCCGAGCCCTTGCTCACCGGGCCGGAAATACCGCCCGTACTTATGTCTTTCGGTAACGATGCCGCGCAGGAAACCACGGTGTGGACCGGCGGGCCCCATGCTCGAGAACGCATCACTCGAAAACAACACCGAGTCTCTGACTGCTTGGTTCGGATTCGACCAGAGCGGGCTGAGGTCATGGCCGGGAAGCGGGGTGGAGTCGACACCGGCGGCTGAGAGAAGAGTGGGCACCAGATCGACTGCGCCAGAGAGCCTCTCGGTGGAGGTACCGGCTGCAATACGTTCGGGCCAGACCATCGTCAACGGGACCTGGATGTTCTCCCGATAGAGGTTGGCAGCTTTCTGACGAAGGCCGTGGGCGCCCGCCATGTCGCCGTGATCAGACGTCGAGACCACCAGGGTGTTCTGCCGACAACCGGACGCCACCAGGCTGTCCAGCACCGTGCCCAGATGGCGGTCGACCTCGGCGTGAAGGTCCACATAGGCGTTGATCAGCCTGCGCCAAGCTCTTTCGTTGCGAACGACTCCGGCGGTGACATCGCAGGTGGCCTTCCAGTACCGCTGGGTGACCGGCTTGGTGGTCAGGTCGTCGGAGAAGTTCGGGGGCAAGTCGACTCCGTGCTCTCGCACTCTGAGCTTGCGGAACCGTGGGTAGAGCATGATGTCGTGGGGATTGACGAAGGAGCACACCAGCAGCCATGGTCGGTCGTCGTTGGCGTGCCGATCAATCCACTGCGCGGCCCGATCAGCGATCCGGCCGTCGATGAAGTGACCGAGATAGGGCGCACCGTGAGCGTCTGGCGCGTTCCAATCGTCGAAGCCGTAGGCCCGGATGCCATCGCGCCGCGACTCGCCCCCGAGATGCCATTTGCCGACGTAAGCGCATCGATAGCCGGCGGCGGCCAGCAAGTGCCCCATGGTCGGAACGGTGGGGTCGAGCGGCCGTTGCCACGAGAAGTTGACGTTGTCGAACATGCCGCTGATGGCGGCGTGCTGGCCGGTGAAGATGGTCGCCCGACTCGGGGTGCACGGGCAGGTGTGGACGTGATGGTTGGTGAATCGCATGCCCTGGGCAGCCAGCCGGTCCCGGGTGGGGAATCGAACACCGTCGGGAAACCAGAGGCGCTCTCGCTCCTCGTCGGTCATGAGCAGCAGGATGTTGGGACGGTCCCTTGGTGACACGTGGTCAGCATTCCATGCTGTGCCGAACTCCCGGTCGGTCTGCGCAACCTGCCATGCTTGACTAGAACACGTTCTCGTGGGTTCGGGAGGAAACTGCATGTCCGACGCTGTACTGGTGACCGGCGCTTTCGGGTTGGTGGGAACCGCGACGGTGAAACACCTGGCGGCCCGCGGCCGGCACGTGGTGGCCACCGACCTCGACACCCCGGCCAACCGCAAGGCCGCGGCCGCGCTGCCGCCCGGTGTCACGGTGCGCTGGACCGACCTCACCGATGCCAAGGCGGTGGGCACACTGGTCAGCAGTGTCGCGCCGGCGGCGATCATCCACCTGGCCGCGGTGATCCCGCCGATGTGTTACGTCAATCCGGGCCTGGCCCGCAAGGTCAACGTCGAGGCCACCTCGACGCTGGTGAACGCGGCGGCCGCCGAGCCCAAGCCACCACGGTTCGTGCAGGCGTCCTCGATCGCGACCTACGGGCCCCGCAATCCGCACCGCACCACCGAACTGCTCACCCCGGACACCCGGGTGCGGGCGTTCGACATCTACGGCGGCCACAAGGTGGAGGCCGAGCACCTGGTGCGCGGCTCCGCCCTGGACTGGGTGATCCTGCGGTTGGGCGGGGTGATGACCACCGAGTTCAGCCTGGGCATGGGCCCGGACATGCTGTACTTCGAGGGTCTGCTGCCCAGCGACGGGCGGCTGCAGACCGTGGATGTGCGCGACGTCGCGCACGCGTTCGCCGCCGCGACCACCGCCGACGTCATCGGGCAGACGCTGCTGATCGGCGGTGACGACACCCACCGGCAGGTCCAGGGGGAGGTCGGCCCGGCGATCACCGCGGCCATGGGCCTGGTGGGCGCAATGGCCAAGGGCCGCAAGGGAAACCCCGCCGACGACGACGCCTGGTTCGCCACCGACTGGATGGATTCCACCAAGTCCCAGGAGTTGCTGGGCTACCAGCATCACTCGTGGCCCGACATTCTCAAGGAGACCGCGGAGAACGTCGGCTGGAAGCGGTATCTGTTCCGGGTGGTCGCCCCGCTGGCCCACGAGTACCTCAAACGGCAGTCGCCGTACTACCGGCAGCCCGGCCAGTACGCCGACCCATGGGGAGCCGTGAAACGCAAGTGGGGCCGCTACGAGGCGGACAACGCATGAGCGGGCAGCGGGTCGCCGTGATCATCGGCGGCGCCTCCGGAATCGGCTGGGCCAGCGCGGGCAAGTTGGCCGCCGAGGGCTGCCGGGTCGTCATCGCCGACCGCAACGTCGACGGGGCGCGCGAGCGCGCGGCCGAATTGGGAGCACCGCACACCTGGGCCCAGGTGGAGGTCACCGACGAGGACAGCGTCGCGCGGTTGTTCGACGACGTGGTGGCCCGCGAGGGCGGCGTGCACGTGGTGGTCAACTGCGCCGGCTTCAGCGGCTTCGGCCTCATCACCGATCTGGCCGCCGAGGATTTCCGCTCCGTGATCGACGTCTGCCTCACCGGCGCGTTCCTCGTCATGAAGCACGCCGGGCGCAATCTCGGCGAGGGCGGGACGGTGGTGTCGCTGACGTCGCTGAACGCCCGCCAGCCGGCGATCGGAATGAGTTCCTACTGCGCGGCCAAGGCCGGCCTGTCGATGCTCACCGAGGTCGCCGCGCTGGAGATGGGTCCGCGCGGTATCCGGGTCAATGCCGTCGCCCCCGGCTTCGTGCACACCCCGCTGACCGAGGGTGCCGCCGCCGTGCCCGGCGTGGTGGACGAGTACGTGGAGAACACCGTGCTGGGCCGGGCGGGCACCCCGGAGGACATCGCCGAGGCCGTGGCCTTCCTGTGCTCTGAGAAGTCCTCCTGGCTGACCGGCGAGGTGCTCGACCTCAACGGCGGCGCGCATCTCAAGCGCTACCCCAACATCCACGCACACCTGACAAAGCTGATGGGGCAATGAGTTTCGCCGGCAAGACCGCCGTCGTCACCGGCGGGGGCTCTGGTATCGGCGCCGCGTTGTGCCGGGCCCTGGTCGGCGCGGGCGCCGACGTGCTGTGCACCGATATCGACGGGGAGGCCGCTGCCGCGGTTGCCGCCGCGGCCGGGGGTCCGGGCAGCGCGCGGGCCGGCCGCCTGGACGTCACCGACGCGGCCGCCGTGCAGGCTGCGGTCGACGGCGTCGTCGCGCGGGCCGGCCGCCTGGACCTGATGTTCAACAATGCCGGCATCGCCTGGGGCGGCGACACCGAACTGCTGACGCTGGATCAGTGGAACGCCATCATCGACGTCAACATCCGCGGCGTGGTGCACGGCGTGGCCGCCGCCTATCCCCTGATGGTGCGCCAGGGCCACGGTCACATCGTCAACACCGCGTCGATGGGCGGACTGACCGCCGCCGGCCAGATCACCAGCTATGTGATGACCAAGCACGCCGTGGTCGGACTGTCGCTGGCGCTGCGCTCGGAGGCCGCCGCCCGCGGTGTCGGGGTGACGGCGCTGTGCCCGGCCGCAGTCGAGACGCCGATCCTCGACAAGGGTGCGATCGGCGGCTTCGTCGGCCGGGATTACTACCTCAAGGGGCAGGGCATCAAGACCCCCTACGATGCCGATCGGCTGGCGCAGGACACCCTGGTGGCGATCGAACGCAACAAGGCGCTGCTGATCAAGCCGCGGACGGCGCGCGCCCAGTGGCTGTTCGCCCGGCTGGCGCCGGGGCTGATGCAGCGGGCCTCGATCCGGTTCGTCGAGAGCCAGCGGGCCATGCAGGCCGCGGGCGGCGGTTAGTCTTCACGGCGGTGGACACCGAATTCACGCTGACCCAGAAGCGCGCACTGGCCGTCGTCACAGTCATCGCGGTGCTCTTCGGCGCCTACTTCCTGCGGCACTACTTCATCCTGGTGGTGATCGCGGCCATCGTGGCCTACCTCTTCACGCCGGTCTACAACCGCTGCCGGGTCCGCTTCAACACGGGGTTGTCCGCCGCAATCACCGTGCTGGCCGCGCTGGCCACCGTGATCATCCCGCTGGGGCTGCTGATCACCCTTGCGGTGCTTCAGATTTCGCACATGGTGGTGCACGTCGCCGAGTGGGTGCAGACCGCCGACGTGTCCACGCTCGGCGACCAGGCGATCGACTTCATCAACCGGACACTGGCCAAACTGCCGTTCGGGCACTTCACCGTGACCGCCGAATCACTCCGCCAGGCGTTGGTGAGCGTCTCTCAGAACGTCGGCGAGTTCCTGCTGCGCGAGGGGCGGGGTGCGGCCGGCGGCGTGATCGGCGTCGTCACCTCTGCGATCATCTTCCTCTACGTGCTGATCTCACTGCTGACCAACCAACAGCAGTTGTTGACCCTGATCCGCCGGTTGAACCCCCTCGGGGAGGAGGTCACCGACCTCTACCTGGCCAAGATGGGCGCCATGGTGCGGGGAACGGTCAAGGGCCAGTTCATCATTGCGCTCGTTCAAGGCATCGCGGGTGCGACTTCGATCTACATCGCCGGGTTCCACAACGGGTTCTTCATTTTCTGCATCTTTCTGACCGCGCTGTCGGTGATCCCGTTGGGCAGCGGCATCGTGACCATCCCGTTCGGCATCGGGATGATGTTTTTCGGCAATGTCGCGGGCGGGTTGTTCGTGGTGCTCTTCCACGTCATCGGCATCACCAACATCGACAACTTCCTGCGACCCATCCTGGTGCCGCGCGAGGCACGCCTTGATCCGGCCCTGATGCTGCTGGCGGTGTTCTCCGGCATCGCGATGTTCGGGTTCTGGGGCATCGTGCTGGGTCCGGTGCTGATGATCATCATCGTCACGACCATCGCCGTGTACCTCGCGGTGTACAAGAACGTGGAGATGACGCAGCACGAGCCGCCCGACAAGCGGCGCAGGCTGTTTCGACGCCGGATCAAGGCCGAGGCCGCCGACGCCGTCGCGGACGGCGCACCCAGTTCGGACTAGTCGACCTGGCGGTACCAGGAAACCGTGACCATCACCATCGCGGTCACCAACGCGATGATCACCCATAACACCAGCGCCACGTCGATCCAGGCCCCGGGCGGTGGCACCCCGGGAAGGATGTTGCGAAGCGGCACCACCGCGAACAGCATCGCGGCATACCAAGTTGCGAATGCGATCTGGAATTGCTTGCGCCCGGTGATCACCGGCAGGGCGGTGAACATGGCGAGCGCCGGTAGGGTGAGTAGCACCAGGACGATGCCGAGGTCGAAAGCCAACGGTCCGAGCGCCCGGCTCATCGTGATCTGCACAGCATCGCTGTCGCCGCCCTTCGCCTGCGGTGACGGCGTCACCGTCTCGCTGGACAGGTTCCAGCCCTGAAGAGATCCCTCCACCACCACCCGGGCCGGTACGAGGCGCCGATCGGCACCCTCGCCGATCAGCAGGTCGGCGCTCATCTCGTCGGTCGTATAGGTGTCGAAGGGCCAGGCGTTGACATCGCCATCGACGTCGATGGTTGCCGCCGTTTCCGCCGGTGCTGATCCCGCCGGAAACTTGATTTCTCCCAGGGAGTTCCATGGATGCAGCCGTACGACGATGTCCTGCTTCAGCGCATCCAGCTGCTCGTCCACCAAGGAATCGGCCGGCGATACAAGGACTTTGACATCGACGTCGTAGTCGACGGTGCGTAGTGACTGCAGCGCGATCAGGACCACCGTGTCCGATCCGCTACCGAGCTCCGGGGCTTCCACCTCCAACTCCGTGGCCGACCCGGAAAGCCACCAGTAGCCGAGCAGCGTCGCGACGTAGATGAGCGCCATGACCGCCGCCGCCGAAACGATGGCGACCGCCCGCCGAGGTGCCCCCCTGCCCCGACCCGCACCGGGCGACGCAGGCGTCGAGCCCTGCTGCCCTGCCGGGGAGGTGGGATTCATTCAGCGAATGCTATACGGACGTGATCCAAGTCACACCACTCTTGGCGGCTAGAAGGGTGGTGGGTCGGCGTCGTTGTCGGGTGGTGGTGGGGCGGGGCCGAAGAGGTTGTAGGCGTGGGTGACGGGGCGTAGGGCTCGGTTGTGGGCGCGTTCGGCGGTGATGCGGGCGGCCCGGTTCTGTTCGCGGGTGCGTCTGCGGGTGGGCATCATCGCGGTGCGCTCCCCGTGGCTGTCGTCCACTGGGGTCGACCGTCGCGCGATCTCACCGGTGGGTAGGCAGAGTCGGGGAAACAACAGCGCGCTGCCCGGCGTGGTGACATGGCGATGTCCGCCGGGCAATGT
This sequence comes from Mycobacterium sp., assembly GCA_020438785.1. Classification (GTDB taxonomy): domain Bacteria; phylum Actinomycetota; class Actinomycetes; order Mycobacteriales; family Mycobacteriaceae; genus Mycobacterium. The sequence continues at coordinate 10,089 of JAGQTW010000078.1, forward strand.
CCAGATCACAGTCCCGTCCGGCATTTGGGTGTCCCGCCAGCCCCAAAACGTCTTCAACAAATGGTGAACGCGGCACAGGGCTTTGATGTTGGAGGCATGCGTGGGCCCGGCGGGCCACGGAATCGTATGGTCGAGATCGCAGTGGGTGGCCGGCCGATCGCACCCGGGCGCCCGGCACGTCAGATCCCGGGCCCGCACGAATTCGGCCAGCGCCGTCGAGGGCCGATACCCCGACTCGGGGCACGCCTGGGCGGGGTTCATCAGCGGGCGTACCCGCGCGTCCTTGGCCAACTCGGCGACCAACTCCGCAGACACCAAGGTGTTGGGTCCCAGCATGCAGGCCGGCGTCTCCGAGCGGCCCGCCACGCTGGACTGTTCGGCCACCAGGTGGATGACCACCCCCGGGCTCGCCGGGCGCTGCCCGGCCGGGCACTGCGTGCTGTCACAGCGGCACGCCAACCGGTCCATCCCGACCGCCAGCGCTCCGAGCGCATCGGCTCGGCGCTGCTCAAGGGTGCGCGGGTCATCCGGGCACACCGTCGCGGCCAGGGCGTCCAGTCTGGCGTCGAGTGCGGCGGCGTCGGTGCTCATCACCAACCCGGCCAGCTCGGTGGTGCCGTTGCCCTGATCCCACAAGCTCACCCGGCGATCCATGGTCTTCTCCTTCGCCTGGCGCACGGCATCGCGGTCGTGGCGGGCGACGAGCTGATCGATCTTGGTGGCCAGCCGGCCCCGCGTCATCGACGGCCAGTGGGCCACCCGCTCGGCGAGCTCGCGATCCACCGTGGCCATGACCTCGGCGTCGGTGATCAACTCGGTTCGGTAGTAGATCGTCTGGAACACACCCATGTCGATATCGCCGGCCAAGAACACCGCGGCCACGGCCGGCCGGGTCAGCATCGCCAGCGCGTAGGTCAGGTAGCTGCCGGCCTTGGCCAGGCTGATCTGCAGCGCCGCGGCGACCTCGGCACCGACCGCGGCCCAGGTATCCACCGCCCAGTCCGCGCGCTCGCCACGCTCACCGCGCCGCAGCTCGAACAACTCGCCGATCACCTTCAGCCGAAGTGCGGCCGCCCGATTCTCCGCCCGCGACGCCAAACCCAGCTGCGCGATCAGACCACGGGACTGCGCCGTGTCCGACGGCAGGAAGTAGTCGTGATACGGACTTCGTGCGAACATGTGTTCGATCATGCCAGAGCACCCCGACAAGACGGATCCCGTAGTCCGTCGGCCGCCAATCGCATCGCTCGCGTGGCGCCAACGCCCCCGCCGTTGCTACCGTCGCACTCGCGCACGGCGCGAACTCCCTCGTCGGCGTGGAGAGCGATCGATGGAAGAAGCCCGGCTGGCCCGATGGGGCCGTGGCGCCGCCGCAGTGGTGCTGCTCTTCACCGTTGTCGACCTGCTCAACGTCAAGACCGCACCGTGGACCTCGCTGTGCCTGGCCGTACTCGGCCTGGCGATCCTGGTCCAGTCGGGGCACCCGAACCGGCCCCGGGTCTGGCTGGGTCGCACCCTCGCCGTCGCGGTGGCCGCCTTCGGCATCGTCGTGCTTGCCGAGCATTTTGCCAGCAAGTCTTTCGGGCCGACCCCGCGAACCGCGGCGTCGATTCTGTACCTGTCCGCCGGCGTGCTGTTGATGCGGATCGACCGGCGCCGCACCGGCTGGCTATGGGGGCTGTCCCTGTTGGCGGCCCTCGCCACGCCGATCACCACCGTCGTCGGCCATACGTTCAAAGCCGTTGCGGCGGTGAACATGCCGGAGTCGACCGGCCAGGGCATCTCGACCGCCGTCGGTGTGCTGCTGCTCGTCACGGCGACGGTGATGGCACGCCCGGACCGCAATCCGGTTGCGTGGCTGGTGAAACGGCCCGACCGGTGGGCGCTGCTGCGGCTGGTCGGCATCCTCGGCGGGCTGCCGTTCCTGGTGGGCCTGACCCGTCTGCCACTCCTGGCGGTGGGCCTGGGCGACGAGGCGGCCTGGATTCTCTCGACGACGATCGCCACCGTCGTCGTCGGCGCGGCGGTCTTCTACCTGAGCCAGCGCGAGCAGGGCCTGCTGATCGAGCGCGAGACGCTCAGCCGGCAACGCGCCGAGGCCGAGATGCGCTACCGGATAATCGCCGACAACGCCGTCGACGTCATCCTGCACCTCAACGGCGGCCGGGTGGAGTGGGTGTCCCCATCCGTCGAGACGGCGTTCGGGGCACCCCCCGAACACTGGATCGGCACCGACATCGGCCACAACATCGACCCCGACGACTACGAACGGGTGATGGCGACGCTGGCCGGGGTCGGTTCCGGCGAGCCGATCCAGACGCGGTTCCGGGTGCACACCGCCGACGGCGGCTACCACTGGGTGGACGGCCACGCGAAGCCCTACGTCGACGCCGAGGGCAACACCAACGGGCTGATCGCGGCCCTGCGCATCATCGACGAGCAGGTCGAAGCCGAGCAGAAGTTGGACAGGCTCGCCAGGTTCGACGCCCTCACCGGGCTGCCGAACCGCGCCGAGGCGATCAGCCGCCTGGACGCCGCACTCGAGGAGCCGCGGACCCCGGGCTCATGTGTGGGCATTCTGTTCTGCGACGTCGACCACTTCAAGACGATCAACGACACCCTGGGGCACGCCGCGGGCGACGCCGTGCTCTCGACCCTGGCGAAGCGGATCAGACAGGGCGTCCGCCAGGGCGACACCGTCGGCCGGATGGGTGGTGACGAGATCTTGGTCGTGCTGCCCGGCTTGCGCAGCCTCGATGACGCGACCCGGATCGCCGAGGAAATCCGTTGCCGTGCAGCGGAACCCATTCACCACGCCGGTGAGGCCATCGAGGCGACGCTCAGCATCGGGGCCACCATCGCAAGCCCCGGCGAATCGGCCGGCATGGTGATGGCGCGTGCCGACGAGGCCATGTATCAGGCCAAACAAGCCCGCCGCAACATGGTGGTCCGGATCTAGGCTGCCGGGAAGCGGTCCTCAATTCGGCTGAACGTACCGCTGTTCAAGGCGGGCGACGAACTGCCGCCAGTAGCCGACGGCTTCCGGCGCGACGATCCCGGGCATCATGACGCGCCAGATCTGGGCCATCCGGGCGCAGACGTCGTCGCCGATCGCGCCCGCGAGCAGGTGCGAACCCAGAATCGCGGCGAAGCCCGCCTGCGCGAAGTCGTTGGCGTCGAGATCGCTGCGCAGATCCCCTTCGGCGATGGCCACCTCGGCCAGGGCGGCAAGCATCCTGGGCTGTTCGACGTAGCTCTGCGGACCGCTCTGGCTGACCTGGTTCAGCGACTGCCGCAGCAGGTGGCCGGCCCGAATGAGCTTGTCCCGCCTGATCCCATCCGCGACGGTGAAACCCAACCGGATGAGCTTCTCGAACGCCGGTGACACCGACGAGATGACCTCGAAGATGGCCGCGCTCTTACGGCCTTCCGCCTCTTCGATCACGGCGGCGGCCACGGATTCCTTGGTGTCGAAGTGGTAGTAGAAGGCGCCCTTCGTGATTCCGGCGCGGCTGATGATGTCGGCGAGGGTGGTGTTGCCGTAGCCGATCCCGTTGAACTGGTCGACGGCGGCCTCCATGATCGCCTGCCGGGTCACCTCGGCCCGCAACTGCACTGCCACCGGCTCGCCCCCCGTTTGCGCAAGGATTCCCGTCAGCCGGGAAGCATAGATGAATTCATGTCAGCCGTTCCTTGAAGAACTCGACGACGCGCCTGCGGGCCTCATAGGCCTGCTGACCCTCCTGTTCGCGGACCTCCAAGGTCAGCACCGAGTGCGCCATCCGG
>JAGQTW010000498.1 GCA_020438785.1 Mycobacterium sp.
CGCCGCCGACCGGGACCGGGGGAACGCCGACCGGGACCGGCGGAACCCCAACCGGAACCGGCGGAACCCCAACCGGAACCGGCGGCACGCCAACCGGAACCGGCGGCACGCCAACCGGAACCGGGGGCACGACCGGGACGATGCCCGCGGGAACCACTGGGCCGGGGAACGCCATCGGAACACCCGACATGTCATTCACGGGACCGCATGCCGGGGTCGCGGCCGCCGCGGGTGCCCCCGCAATGGGTGCCCCCGCCGGAGCGCCGTCCACGGCGCCCGCCGACTGGGCGATGCCCGCCGAATCGACTACGCAGTCGTAGCCGCCGGTCTTGAACGGAGCGGCCTGTGCGTCTGGGATCAACGCCAGCGCGGCCGCGAGGAAGCCGGTGCCGGCGATTGCCTTGATGGTGAACCGCGTGATGGTCCGAGACATTGTGTTCCCATTCCTGTGGTGAGGTACGGGCTAGAAACTACAGACTTGTAAGTCCGCCGAGGGCACGACAATTGGGGGGTTACCGAACCGTGGCCAACCAGAGCCGCCTCGGTTATACCGATGCTTGACGGAGTACCCGAACCGCCCGACGATGCCCCTGCCGCCAGCACCGCGAAACACCGGCCAAATCGTCTGGACCAGCGTTATCGAGTCCTTCCGCAACTTGAGTGCCGGCGGTTACCGAACTGTTGCCGAGGAAGGCCGCGCCGCTCGTCCCGTCGGCGGCTCACGGCCGAAGCGGGTGTTCGAGTGCTGGAGCGAGTGACGGGATTCGAACCCGCGTAAACGGCTTTGCAGGCCGATGCCTAGCCACTCAGCCACACCCGCAGCAGTCCGGACTATTCCACCGCCGCCGTCCGACACCCACAGATTGGTTCAGCGTGATCGCTAACCCGACCCAACTCGGGGGTTACGGTGTCGGCATGCAGACCTTGCTGGCGGCCGATCCGGCGTTGCTCGGCGGCCCCGGACAAAGCAGTCGCCAGATCGTCGAACTGCTCATCGCGTTCGGGTTGACGGCGCTGATCGGCCTGGAGCGCGAGGTGCACGGCAAGAGCGCCGGGCTGCGCACCCAGGCCATCGTGGGAACCGCGTCGGCGCTGATCCTGATCGTCAGCAAGTACGGCTTCTTCGACGTCCTCAATCCCGGCACGGTCGAGGTGGACCCGTCCCGGGTCGCCGCCCAAATCGTCTCGGGCATCGGCTTTCTCGGCGCCGGACTGATCATCACCCGGCAGGGCGCGGTGCACGGACTGACCACCGCCGCGGCGATCTGGGAGTGCGCGGCGATCGGCATGGCCGCCGCGGCAGGCCTGGTGAAGCTGGCCATCCTCGTGACGTTCCTGCACTTCGTCATCGTGCTCGGTTTCACTCCGCTGACGAATCGCCTCACCGCGCGACTGGCTGGGTCGGCGCGACTGCACATCACCTACGAGCCGAACCACGGAGTGCTGGGCCGGATCCTGCAGGTCTGCCAACAACATCGCTGGGCGCTCTCCGAACTCAGCAGCGATCCCGACGGCGGCGTGCTGCTCACCATCACGGGTTCGGGCATCCGGCGTGCGCCCAGCACGGTGGCCGGCGTCGATGGCGTGACGAGCCTTCGGCACCTCGCCGACAAAGACGACTAGCGGATCTGACCGCGGCCCGACCGGTAGGAAGCCACGACGCCCACGGCGGCGAACGCGGCGAACACCCCGAACATCCACTGCGCGGCATTCGCGTCCGCCGACTCCCGCAGGTTGACCAGGACCCCGGCCAAGCCGGCGCCGAACGCACCGCACATCAACTGCACCGTGTTGATGGCCGCGGCTGCCACGGCCTGCTCGGCGGGGTCGTCGACGACCGACCCCATCGCCCATGCCGACAGGTGCGGCCAGGCGATCCCGATGCCGGTGCCGGCGATCGCCAGCGCCACCGCCCAGACGGCAACGTATCCCATTGTCGCACCATCTGTTTGGGAGAAGGCCGCGAGCATCAGTCCGGTGGCCATCACCAGGGGCGCCGCGGCCACCAGTCGCACCGTGGCGCGGATGTTGGTGACCGACGCGCTGGCGATCTCGCCAACGGTCCACCCCACCGACAGTGCCGCACCCAGGAAGCCCGCGATCACCGGCGCCAGCCCGCCGAGTCGCTGGCCGAACAGTGGGACATACATGTCCACCATCGTCGCGGCCATCAGCAGACCGAGACTCGCATAGATCCATTTCAAGGGACCGGGGCCAAAGGCGCTGCGCGGCAACACCGCTGCGACGGCCCGTCGGTCGACGACGAGGAATGCGAGCACGAGAACCACACCGAGTGTCAGCAGACCCACGGTGACGGCGACGTTGCGGGGTATCGCGGCCGCACTGACCGCGAGGGCCGCCAACCCCAGCAACACCAGCGACCACACCGGAATTCGCGGCCCGGCACTGTCTTCGGCGGAGGACGGCACCCGGGCGGGCAGGGCGATCGGCACCAACAGGCTCATCGCTACCGCAAGAATCGCCAGTGCGGCGAATCCTCCTCGCCATGCCCCGAATTGGGCGAACAGACCACCGGTGGTCGGCCCGATCAGTGTGCCGATCCCCCACATCGCCGACACCACCGCCGAGGCTCGCGTCCACAGCCGGTCGGGCAGCGCCGCACTGATCACCGCATATCCGAGCCCGGCCAGCAGACCGCCGGCCAACCCCTGGACCACCCGGCCGACCAGGAGCAGTTGCATCGTCGGAGCCAGCGTGCACAGCGCGCTACCGGCGCTGAACGACAGCAGCGCACCCAGATAGGACCATCGCGGCCCGAACCGAGTCAGGACCGGCCCGACCGTCGTCGCCGCCACCACCGAGGAGACCAGGTATACCGTGGTCACCCAGGCGTAAAGCCGCTCGCCGCCGATATCGGCGACCGCGCTGGGCAGCAGGCTCATCGTGATGAACTCGTTGATGGCGTAGATCGCCACCCCGCCCGCCAAGACGGTTGTGGCACCGCCGTAGTCACGGCCCAACAGCTCGCGCCAGCTACCTGCCGCCGAGGCCGTCGTCTTGGTCATGTGCATCACCGTAGAGCCTCAACCGCGGTTGAGCTCAAGCCCGACCGGTCGGTCTACTTGAGGCCCGCGGCGTCCATGCCGCGCAGTTCCTTCTTCAGGTCAGCGATCTCGTCGCGGATCCGGGCCGCCAACTCGAACTGCAGATCCCGCGCGGCGGCCATCATCTGCGCGGTCAGATCCTTGATCAGATCGGCCAATTCGGCCCGCGGCATGTTCGCCGTGTCCCGGCCTTCGATGATGCCCGCGCTCACCGCCCGGCCCGGCTCGCCCTGCGCACGCCGCCCGCGCGACGAGTTGCGTCCCGAGCCGCCGATATCGACGGTCGCATCAGTGTCGTCGGCCTCGCTGTAGACCTGGTCGAGGATGTCGGCGATCTTCTTGCGCA
>JAGQTW010000499.1 GCA_020438785.1 Mycobacterium sp.
CGTGGATGAAGAACATCACCGGCAGGGGTTCGGAGTCCGGCTGGGATCCCGACCACCGCGGGGTGACGACGTTGAGCGTCAGGCAGTCCTCGCCCATCGGCTGGTACTTGCCGAGCCCGAGCATGGTGTAGCGCCGCTGCTGCGGCGCGCAGTTGGAGAAGCTGTGGCAGTACCGGACACCGCGCGAGGGCTGCACCGGCTGCGGCGCCCGGAACCGCAACGACCCCACCGGCGGCCGGGCGTAGGGAATCGAGCGCCAGCGGTTCACCCCGTCGCGGGCGAATCCCTCGACGACGCCGTTCGTGGTGGTGGCGCGGACGGTGTGCTCGTGCATCACACGACGGTAGCGAACTGCCGCCGGCTCGACGCGCCTGACGGGCGCCCCGGTGCCCGGCCGTTAGCCTGGCGGGATGCGAATGGTGGTGGTGTTCGCCGCATCGGCCCTGTTGGCGGCGGGATGCTCGGGCGACAGCGGACAGGCCCGCCACACCCAGCTGACGCCGATCACCCCGTCGCGAACCGCCATCAGCACCTCCGCGACCTCGACGACCCCGTCCGCCGCGCCGGCCGCCGGGGTGCCGATCGCCGAGGTGATCAAGTGGGTGGCGGCGGCCGGACCGGTGGATGCCGCCCAGTACCACGTCGCGCTGCGACCCGGCAGCACCGTCCAACTCGGCGACGACGTCGCGTTCACCACACCGTCGGGCACCACCTGCATGACCGATGCCAAGCACGGCACACCGGGACTGGCCTGCCTGGTGGACCTGACCGACCCGCCACCCCAACCGCCCGACGTCTACGGGGTGTGGAAGGGCGGCTGGGTCGACTTCGACGGCGCCGGAGTCCAGGTGGGCTCGGCGCACGGAGATCCGGGACGCTTCAGCAACGGGCAGGGGCCCGAGCTGCCCTACGATCGCTCGCTGTCCTTCGGCGACTATCGCTGTCGCACCGATGAGACCGCGTTGTTCTGCGTGAACTACGCCCATCAGTCGGCGGTGCGGTTCAGCGCCGGCGGCATCGACACCTACGCATGCGCTCGGCAGCTCACCCCGCCGGCCGGTATCGGCGTGCAGTACGTCTGCTAGTGCGCGCCGGCGTGGGCCGGATAGGCATGCACCACGGCGTTGTCCAACTTCGGGATCGCATGCGCCAGAGCGTGTTCGGCATCGTGGGCCAGCGCATGCGCCTGGCGCAGGGTCAGCTCCGGATCGACGTCGAGTTCGACGTCGGCATCCAATCTCAGCCCCAGCCAACGCATCCGGACTCGATTCACCCCGACCACACCGGGATGATCGGCCAGCGTGGCGTAGGCGGTGTCGACCAGTTCCGGGTCGACACCGTCGAGCAGTCGCGCGAACACGTCGCGGGCCGCCTTGACCATCACCACCACGATCAGGCCGGCGATCAGCAGCCCGATGACCGGGTCGGCGACCGGAAAGCCCAGTGCCACACCGATCGCGCCGAGCACGACCGCCAGCGAGGTCAGGCCGTCGGCGCGGGCGTGTAATCCGTCGGCGCGCAACGCCGCCGAGCCGATCCGGGTGCCCACCCGGATGCGGTAGTGGGCCACCACCTCGTTGCCGAGGAAGCCCACCACGCCGGCCGCAGCCACCCAGCCTAGGTGCGACACCGGCACCGGGTGAATTAGCCGGCGAACCGCCTCGACGCCGGCCACCACCGCCGACGCGGCGATGACGGCGACCACGAACAGCCCGGCCAGATCCTCGGCCCGGCCCAGTCCGTAGGTGTAGCGGCGGGTCGCGCTGCGCCGGCTCAGCGAGAATGCGATCCACAGCGGGATCGCGGTGAGCGCATCGGAGAAGTTGTGAATCGTGTCGGCAAGCAACGCGACCGATCCCGACACCGCGACGATGGCGATCTGGATGGTCGCGGTGAGGGCGAGGATCACCAGGCTGATGATGACGGCACGGATGCCCACCTTGCTTGCGCTCAGTGCATCGTCGACCCGGCCGGCGTGGTCGTGGGTGTGGCCATGGTCGTGGTCACGGTCGTGTCCCATCAGGCACTCCCCTGTTGAAGTTCACGGTGGTGGGCGGGGATGCCGCCGGCGGCGTGCTCGGCGTTGAACACCGCATCGGTGACGAGCTGGCGCACGTGGTCGTTCTCGAGGCGATAGAACACCTGGGTGCCTTCCCGCCGGGTGCGCACCAGCCGGGCCATCCGCAGCTTGGCCAGGTGCTGCGACACCGATGGCGCCGGCTTGCCGACCCGCTCGGCGAGGTCGTTCACCCGGAGCTCGCCCCCGATCAGGCACCACAGCAGCTGCACCCGGGTGGCGTCGGCAAGCATCCGGAACACGTCCACCACCAGGTCGGCGTGGTCGTCAGACAGCCGGCTTGGCTTGCTATCTGCATTCATACGCAGATAATAGCGGAGGGGCTCTCGCGCGGCATCCTGACTGGACCGGTACAACTCGGTGCCCGGTTGTCAAGTCGTTGAATTGTGTTCTGTGGATGGATTTTTGGGGCTGTGGATAAC
>JAGQTW010000500.1 GCA_020438785.1 Mycobacterium sp.
TGACCTGCGGCAACTGCACGATGGTCTGTCCCACCTGCTTTTGCACCTCCACCTCCGACGTCACCGACCTCACCGGTGAGCACGCCGAGCGCTGGATGGAGTGGGCATCGTGCTTCGAGTTGGACTTCACGTTCGTCCACGAGGGCCCGGTGCGGCGATCCGGGCCGTCGCGCTACCGGCACTGGCTGACCCACAAGCTCAGCACCTGGCACGACCAGTTCGGCAGTTCGGGCTGCGTGGGCTGCGGGCGGTGCATCGCCTGGTGCCCGACCGGGATCGACATCACCGAGGAGATGGCCACCTTCGCCCGGCTGGCCGAGGCGTCCCAGGACCCCGCCGATGAGTGAGATGGCGCCGGTGGCCTACCGGGTGCGCTCGAAGGTGGTGGAGAACGCCGAGTCGGTCACCCTGTGCCTCGAGCCGACCATCACCGAACTGTCCGCGCCGCGCCCCGGCGAGTTCATGATGCTCTACGCGTACGGCGTCGGGGAGATCGCGATCTCGGTCAGCGGCGATCCGTCGTTGACCGACGGCACCATCACCCACACCATCCGCTCGGTCGGCGCGGTCAGCGCCGCGCTGTGCGCCCTGGATCCCGGCGCGACGGTGGGGGTGCGTGGGCCGTTCGGGACCACTTGGGGGCTGGAGGAGGCCGACGGGGACGACCTCGTGATCGTCGCGGGCGGCGTCGGGCTGGCCCCGCTGCGGCCGGTTGTCCTCGGCGCGCTGGCGCACCGCGACCGCTACGGCCGGGTGGTTGTGATCGCCGGCGCGCGCTCCCAGCGTGAATTCCTCTACTCGGCGGAACTGGCCCGTTGGCAGGAGGATTCGCGCCTCGAGGTGCACGTGACCGTCGACGTCCCGATTCAGGGCTGGCTCGGTGAGACCGGGTTCGTCACCGAACCGCTGCGCCGACTGACGTTGCAACCGGACCGGGTGACGGCGTTTCTGTGCGGTCCGGAAGCCATGATGCGGTTCGGTGCGCAGGCGCTGCTGGCCAAGGACATTGCGCCGCAATCGATCCGGGTGTCCCTGGAGCGCAACATGCAATGCGGCATCGGCTGGTGCGGGCACTGCCAGCTCGGGCCGCTGCTGCTGTGCCGGGACGGCCCGGTGGTGGGCTATGACGTCGCCCGGCCGCTACTGGAAGTCGAGGAACTCTGACATGCCCAGCCTCGCCGTCTGGAAATTCGCCTCCTGCGATGGATGCCAGCTGACCATCCTGGACTGCGAAGACGAACTGCTCACCCTCGCCGAGCAGGTGCAGATCGCCACGTTCGCCGAGGCGTCCAGTGCCATGGTCGGCGGGCCCTACGACCTGTCGCTGGTCGAGGGCTCCATCACCACGCCCTCTGACGCGGAGCGGATCCGCGAGATACGCGAGCAGTCAACCACTCTGGTGGCCATCGGGGCGTGCGCCACAGCCGGCGGCATCCAGGCGTTGCGCAACTTCGCCGATATCGGCGAGTTCACCTCGGTGGTGTATGCCCGGCCGGACTACATCCACACCCTGGCCACCTCAACGCCGCCCTCGGCGCACGTCACCGTTGACTACGAACTGCGGGGCTGCCCGATTGACCGGCGCCAACTGCTCGACACCCTGGCCGCGCTGCTGGTGGGCCGCAAACCGCGGCTGCCCGCCGCGACGGTGTGCACCGAATGCAAACGCTCCGGGGTCGCCTGCGTCACGGTGGCCGAGGGCATTCCGTGCCTCGGGCCGGTCACCCACGCCGGCTGCGGTGCGCTGTGCCCCCGGCACCACCGCGGGTGCTACGGCTGCTTCGGACCGATGGCCACCCCCAACATGGGCGCCATGATCCCGCTGCTGCATCTCGACGGCATGTCCGGCGACGACGTCGACCGGGTGTTCAGCACGTTCAACGTCACCCAGTTCGCCGATGAGCGGAGCGCCGAATGACCTCCTCGGCCAACCCATCCCGCCCGGCGTCGTCGCGCACCATCCGGGTGGGCGCGCTGACCCGCGTCGAGGGCGAGGGCGCACTGCACGTCGAACTGCGCAACGGGGTCGCCGAGCGGGTCGAACTCAACATCTACGAACCGCCGCGGTTCTTCGAGGCGTTCCTGCGCGGCCGCGCGCACACCGAGCCGCCCGACCTCACCGCCCGGATCTGCGGCATCTGCCCGGTGGCCTACCAGACCAGCGCCATGAACGCCATCGAGGACGCCTGCGGCGTCACGCTCGATCCGCAGGTGGTCGCGTTGCGCCGGTTGCTGTACTGCGGGGAGTGGATTCACAGCCACGCGCTGCACATCTACATGCTGCACGCGCCGGACTTCCTCGGCGAGCCCGACATCATCAGCGTCGCGCGCAACCACCGCCCCGCCGTGGAGCGCGGGCTGGCGCTGAAGAAGGCGGGCAACCGGTTGATGGAGCTGGTCGGCGGCCGCTCGATCCACCCGATCAACGTGCGGCTGGGCGGCTTCTACTCGGTGCCGAGCCGGGCCGACATGCGGGCGATGGCCGAGGTGCTGCGCGGCGCGCTGGACGACGCGCTCGCCACCGTGGCGTGGGTGGCCGGGTTCGACTTCCCGGATGTGACCGTCGGGCATGAACTTCTGGCGCTCACCGGGGAGCGCTATCCGCTCGAGAACGGGGTGATCGCGCGCAGTGCCGGCCCGGTGTTCCCGATCGCGCAGTTTTGCGACCACGTCGTCGAGACCCAGGTGCCGCACTCCACCGCCCTGCACGCCACCCTGGATGGCCGGGTGCACCTGACCGGGCCGCTGGCCCGGTATTCGCTGAACCACCGGCTGCTCACGCCCGCGGCCAAGCAGGCGGCGGCCGCCGCAGGCCTGGGGGAGCAGTGCCGAAACCCGTTCCGCAGCATCGTGGTTCGCGCCGTCGAGGTGGTGTTCGCGGTCGAGGAGGCGCTGCGGATCATCGACGAGTACGCACCGCCGCAGCCGTTCGTGGCGGTGCCCGCCCGGCCCGGCGTCGGGCACGGGGTCAGTGAAGCCCCGCGCGGGCTGCTCTACCACCGCTACGAGATCGACGACGACGGGCTGATCAAGACGGCGTTGATCGTCCCGCCGACCTCCCAGAACCAGGGGGCGATCGAGGACGACCTGGCCCGGGTGGTGGCCGCGGACGGTGACCTCGACGACGCCGCGCTGACCTCGATGTGCGAGCGCACCATCCGCAACTACGACCCGTGCATCTCGTGCGCCACCCACTTCCT
>JAGQTW010000501.1 GCA_020438785.1 Mycobacterium sp.
CGATGATCGCGTAGGTGATCGACTTCAGGAAGCCCTGTGGGAACAACAGCAGGGGCAGCGACGACGCCACGATGATGACCGCGGAGAAGATCACCGTGCGGCCCGCCGTCATCACCGTGCGGCGCACCGCCGTCTCGGTGTCGTAGCCCTCGGCGATCTCCTCCCGGAACCGGCTGACGATGAACAAGCCGTAGTCGATCGCGATGCCCAGGCCGATCAGCGTCACCACCGGCTGGGCGAAGAAGTGCACCGGCGCGAACTCGGCGATCAGCCGCATGATGCCCAGTGCACCCATGATGGACAGGCCGCCGATGATGGCCGGGAGGCTGGCGGCGACCACGCCGCCGAAGACGAAGAACAGCAGCACCGCCACCAACGGGATCGCCGCGACCTCCGCGCGCTGCTGGTCCTCGCCGATGGTTCCGGTCAGCTCGGCGGCCAGCGGCTGCAGGCCGGCGAGTTTGACGTTGACGCCCTCGATGAAGAAGTCATTCTTGACGTCTTTGAAGTTGTTCAGGATCGTGTCGTCGTCGTTGCCCTTGAGCTGGATAGACATGAAGGCGTGCTTCTTGTCGGCATCGGCCATGTTGGACAGCAGTTCGGGGCTCTTGAAGTAGCCGATCGACCGCAGGATCTTGTCGGGATGGTCCTTCTCCGCCGCGGCGAGGTTGTCCAGGATCTTCTTCTGGAACGCCGGGTCGTCGACCGTCTTGCCGTCCGGGGCCGTGTAGATCGCGATGATGTGGCCGGAAGTGTCGCGCCCGTAGGCCGCGTCGGCCAGCAGCGAGGCGTGCACCGACTGACTGCCCTCGTCATAGAAGCCGCTCTGGGTGACGTGCTTGCCGAGGCTGGCACCGTAGATGCCGCCACCGAGGCACAGCGCGACCATGACAGCGATCACGATGAACCGGTAGCGGTACACGGTGCGACCCCACCAGGCGAACACTCAGGCTCCTAACTAACTCTTCTTATGACCCGCGCATCGGGTTCTGTGGTCAGACACGCGAGGTCAACAACGAGGACAGCGGCCGGAATGGCTGTAGCCACGCCCCTTGTTCTGGCAGCGAATCTAGGCCGATTCGGGGCAATGGCTCTCGGAAAACGCCGGGAATGTCCTCGAGATCGACAAAGTCCAAGGTATCCGACGCTAACGCCCAGCTGGCATGTTCGCGAAATCCGAGCACGTGGACGGGGGTGCCGGAGCGCGCGATGTCCTCCAGCGGCGCCCGGAACGCCTGGCCGTCGGCCGAGGCGACCAACACCGAGGCCAGACCCTCGCTGCGGCGCAGCGCGATGTGAGCCAGCATGTCCACGTCGACGTCGCTGTCCTCGTCCACCTTCGGTTTGGCGAACACCGCGAACCCGACGTTGCGCAGGGCCTCGACCCAGGGCCGGACCACGTCGGCGCTGCCGGGGGCGATGTTGGTGAACACCGTCGCCTCCGGTTCGAGTGTGACGTCTGGGCGGTCGGCCGAAAGTTCGGCGGTGCGGGTGAGCAGCCAGCGGCCCAGCGCGTCGAAGCGGGGCCGGTGCGCCGCGGTGGGCCGGCCACCCAGGATCGAGCCGAGACCCATGTCCAGGTTGGGCGCGTCCCAGACCAGCAGCACCCGCTGCACCGCGGGCGGGATCGCAGGGGCGATGTCGGGCGGGGCGGTGGCTCCGGCGGTCTCATTGATGCCGGCTTCTTCTATAACGCTCATCGTCGTCTCACACTCATGGTCGTCGCACCCAGAGGAGTTCGGTTACCTCGCTGCCCGCATGTCGGGCCTTCGTCTCGTATTTCGTGATCGGGCGGTGCACCGATATCGGCAGCGCCTCCGTTGCGGGTACCCGGCGCAGCCGGGTTTCCGCGTCCCCGACCGCCGCAATATGTTCGGCGTAGCCGGCGTGGTCGGTGGCGGCATGCAGCAGCCCGCCGGGCACCAGGCGGTCGGCGATCAGTCCGACGGTGCGGGCCTGCAGCAGCCGGCGCTTGTGGTGGCGGGACTTGGGCCACGGGTCTGGGAAGAACACCCGCACCCCGGTCAGCGTCGCGGTGGTGAACATGCGCTCCAGCACGTCGACGCCGTCGCCGCGGACCAGCCGGATGTTGGTGACGCCCTCCCGGTCGATGGCACTCAGCAGCTGGGCCAGCCCGCGCCGGTAGACCTCGACGGCCACGACGTCGATATCGGGTTCGGCCTGGGCCATCGCCAGGGTCGAGGTGCCGGTGCCGCAGCCGATCTCCAGCACCACCGGCGCCCGCCGACCGAACCAGGCGGCGGTGTCGAGCGGTTCGGCGGGGGCCGCGTCGGACCCGGTGCCCGCGGGGCGGGCCAGTGTGCCGAGGCTCGGCCACAGCCGGTCCCACACCTCCTGCTGCTGCTCGGTCAGCGAGGCCCGGCGCGATCGGAAGCTGGTGACCCGGCGGTAGGAATGCGGTGCGGCGTCGCTGTCGGGCGTGGTCGGGCCGACCTGCCGCTGCGCATGCATCCGTTCATCGTCGCTCATGAAGCATCCGCTACCCGCACCGTGGTGCAGATTGATACCCAACAGTTGCCTTCGCCTGGTAGTGGCTCGCGCCACATCGTGCGGGATGCCACCATGACCCCACGACATCGGGGTGGGGACCACGGGGGCGGACGTGACCGGACTGGGGCGCTATCTGGCGGCGCTGGACGACGTCGCCACCGCCGCAGACGAGCCGCGGTTGGCCCGGCTGGTGCGGCACCTGCGCAGGCCGCTGCGGGTGGGGGTGCGCGGACGAACGGGCGCCGGCTGCGCCACCGTCAGCCGGGCCCTGCGCCGCCGGGGTGCCACCGTCCTGGCCGCGGCCGACGCCGCCGACGTCGAGGTCCACGTGCTGGCCGAGACAGTCAAACCCGAGGACGCCGCCGCGCTTCACCGGGCCGGACCAGCCCGGGTGGTGGTCCTCAACAAGGCCGACCTGTGCGGCTTCGGCGGAGCGGGACCGCTGGCGCGGGCTGCGGCGCATTGTCGGGCCCTGCAGGCGCAGTGCGGCGTCGAGGTCCTGCCCCTGGCGGCGCTGCTGGCGGCTGCCGACGTCGACGACGACATGGTCGGCGCGCTGGGGGTGCTCGCCCACGAGCCGGCCGACCTCGGCTCCACCGACCGCTTCACCGCGGGTGTGCACCCGCTGTCCTTGGCCGTCCGCGAGCGACTGCTGGCCGAACTCGACCTGTTCGGCATTGCCCACGCCGTGCTGGCGGTGCGCCGCGGCGCGGACCGGGCAGCGGTCAACGCGACCCTGCATCGACTCAGCGGCGTCGCGGCCGTGCTGGACGCCATCGCCTCCGCGGGGGCACCGGTGCGGTATCGGCGGATCGTGGACGCGGCGCCGATGCTGGCCGAACTGTCGGCCGGCCCCGGCGGCGCCCGCGTCGCCGGCCGCCTGGCAGGCGATGAGGTCGTCATCGCCAGGATGGCCGCGGCCGTCGAGGTGGCGGCGGCCGCCGGGATGGCGGTGGCGGGCGAGGACACCCGGCCGGCGGCGCACCTTGACCGCGCGGTCCGCTGGCAGCGTTTCGCCGGCGGGCCGCTGTCCGCGGTGCACCGCGCCTGCGCCGCCGATATCGTCCGCGGTTCGCTGCGGCTGTGGGCGCACGCCGGCGGTGTGGCCGAGACGGTGCCGTGAGCGCTCCGCCGGCCGGGGTCGACTCGACTGTCGACGAACCCGCGATCCGCCGCCGCGACGTGCTGCTCGTCACCGGACCCCCGCTGGCCGGCACCACCGGCGTCGTCGCGGCCCTGCGCGATCGCCTCGCCGAGCACACCGTCGTCGAAGCGGACGACCTTCGGCCGGGCGACGCCCCGGCGGTCGTGGTGTTCGTGTCGTCCGCGTCCGCGCCGTTGACCGAGTCGGACTGCGCACTGCTCGAAGCCGCGACCGCCTGGACCGACGCCGTCGTCGGCGCGGTGTCGAAGATCGACGCGCATCGCACCTGGCGCGAGGTTCTGCGGGCCAACCGTGCCGCACTCGCCGGCCGCACCACCCGCTACGCCGACATGCCGTGGCTGGGCGTGGCGGCGGCACCCGACATCGGCGCACCCGATCTCGACCGGCTGGTCGAGGCGCTGCGCGCCGTTCTCGCCGCGCCAACGCTGCAGCGCCGGAATCGGTTGCGCGCGTGGCATTCCCACATCCTGGAGCTGCGCTGCCCTGCCGAGCCGGACGGTCCCGCCGAGTTGTCCGAGCGGCGTGCCGCGCTGCTCAGTCGCCGGCAGCTGGCCAAGTCGCAGCAGTCGATCGCCCTGCACACCCAGACCCAACAGGCCCGCCTGCAGTTGTCCTCCTTCACCCGCAACCGCTGCGCGGCGGTGCGGGCCGAACTGCAGCGTGATGCCGCCGCGACGACCCGACGCCGCCGGGACGTGTTCGTCGGGAACGTCCGGGACCGGCTGGCAGCGCTCGCCGTCGAGGTGGACCGCGCCGCTACCGCACGCCTGGCCGCGGCCGCCGGGGATCTTCGGCTGCGGGCGCTCGACGTCCCACCGCCGCTGCCGCGGGCCCACGTGCCGGCGCCGCCGCTGCGGTCCCGCCGGTTGGAGACCCGGTTGATGGCGCTTCTCGGGGCCGGCTTCGGGCTCGGGGTGGCGCTGACCCTGAGCCGCATGCTCGCCGGGTTCGTTCCCGGGCCGGTCGCCGCTGCCGGGTGCGCGGGGGCCGGTGTCGGGCTGATGCTGTGGGTGATCGCCGCCCGTGGTCTGCTGCGGGACCGGGCGGTGCTGGAGCGGTGGGTCAGCGAGGTGGTGACAGCGCTGCGCGGCACCCTGGAGGAGCGGGTCGCCGCCCGGGTGCTGGCGGCGGAGTCGGTGTTCGGCAGCGCCCTGGCGGAGCGGGACGTCACCGCGGCCGCCCGCCTTCGGGACGAGGTGGCCGCCCTCGACCGCGCGATCGCTGAACGCCGCACGGCGCAGGCCCGCGCGGTGGCCGCCGACGACCGACGGTTGGGCGCCATCGGAGCGGAATTGTGCCGACTGCGCGCGGACGGGGCGCCGAAGCGGCCGACAACCCCGCCGGGACGGTCATCTGAATCGTTCCTGTGAGTGATCGGACATAATCCCGATTAACCACGGGTATCTCACCCGCGTTAACCTTCTCTGTCAGGGACGACCGTCTCCGCGCCACGCGGATAGAAGGCCTGCGTCCTGGCAGAAACCTACGCAGGAGAAGACCGATGACTTCAGCGACCATCCCGGGTCTGGACACCGCACCGACCAAGCACCGGGGCCTACTGGCCTGGGTCCAGGAGGTCGCTGAGCTGACCCAGCCCGACCGCGTGGTCTTCGCCGACGGGTCCGAGGAGGAGTACCAGCGCCTCTGCGAGCAGCTGGTCGCCGCGGGCACCTTCCTCCCGCTGAGCGACTCCGAGGAACCCAGCTCCTACCTGGCCCGCTCCGAGCCGTCCGACGTGGCGCGCGTCGAGTCCCGCACCTTCATCTGCTCCGAACGGGAGATCGACGCCGGGCCGACCAACAACTGGATGGCGCCCGACGAGATGCGCGCGCTGATGACCGACCTTTACCGCGGGTGCATGCGCGGCCGCACGATGTACGTGGTCCCGTTCTGCATGGGGCCGCTGGGCGCCGAGGACCCCAAGCTCGGGGTGGAGATCACCGACTCGGAGTACGTGGTCGTCTCGATGCGGACCATGACCCGGATGGGCAAGGCCGC
>JAGQTW010000079.1 GCA_020438785.1 Mycobacterium sp.
CGCAGGTAGTCGCCGTAGGAGAAGCCGCCGGGGACCACGACGGCGTCCACCCCCTTGAGATCGGCGTCGGCGTGCCACAGGCTCACCGCTTCGGCACCGGCGCGCCGTACCGCGCGGGCGGCGTCGACGTCATCGAGGGTCCCCGGGAAGGTGATGACTCCGACCCGCGCGCTCATGACTTCCCCCCGGCCGGTTCGCGGACGACGCTCCAGTCCTCGATCACGGTGTTGGCCAGTAGCGATTCGGCGATCTCGGCCAGCTGCTCATCACTGACCGAATCATCGACTTCAAGCTCGAATCGCTTGCCCTGCCGGACATCTGAGACCCCGGCGTGCCCCAGCCGGCCCAGTGCACCGACGATGGCCTGACCCTGTGGGTCGAGAATCTCGGCTTTGGGCATCACGTTGACAACTACCCGGGCCACTCGGCTCCTCGCTGACGTCGGCGGAACTTGCGGATCGAACTCTACCGGCGACCCGGCGATTCCCGCCCTACTGGCACGACCCGATGTACGCCGCGCACAGCGGTGCACCCATCGCGTCGAGCACGGCGGTGTCATCGACCCCCGGCCAGGTTGTCAGCGGGGGCGCCGTCGACCACATCGCCAGCTCGGTGATCGTGCTGTTCCCGGGGTTGGCGACCAGGTACTGGTGCAGGATCACCGGGCCACCGATCACCGCCGCCATCCGGTCGGGCTCGTCCGTCGTCACCGAGGGCGAGGCCGTCACGTTGGTCCGCTGACAAGACCGCAGCGCCCCGGCCGCGGTGTCGAACACCTCCTGGGCCAATTGACCGCCACGCCACGTCTCACCACGCCAGTGCAGCACCTGGGCCTGCAGCTGCCACTGGCCCTCGGGGTTGACCACCAGCGCGCGCTCGGCCACCGCCCAACTACGCGGGTCCAGCAGCACCGGTGGGCTGGCGCAGAGTTCCTCGAAGCGGAACCGCGGCGCGACGGCGGTCACGGCCACACCGGGCAGCCGAGGCCAGGCGTAGTGCGAGTTCAGCGGAATGCCCCACGGTGGGATCCACGCCGCCTCGGGGATGCGGTCACAGGCCGGGGGGCACGTCTCGGGGGTGGCGGCAGCGGGGGGCGCGACGACGAGCCCGCAGGCCACCAAAAGGGTCCCGAGGACCATCCGCATACGACGCCTCCCGTGAGCGCACAATCGTAAGCATGGACTTGACGCATTTCGGACATTCCTGCCTGCTCGCCGAGTTCGGCGCCACCACGCTGCTGTTCGACCCGGGCAATTTCTCGCACGGCTTCGAGGGCATCACCGGCCTGTCGGCGATCCTGATCACCCACCAACACCCCGACCACGCCGACCGGGCGCGTCTACCCGCGTTGGTGGAAGCCAACCCGGACGCAGCCCTGTTCGCCGACCCGGCCACCGCCGCCGAACTCGGCGGGCCGTGGCGTGCCGTGCATGTCGGCGATGAACTGACGATCGACGGGGTGACGGTTCGCGGGGTGGGCGGGCGTCATGCCGTCATCCACCCGGAGATCCCGGTGATCGACAACATCTCCTACCTGGTCGGTGACGACGAGCACCCGGCGCGGCTGATGCATCCGGGTGATGCGCTGTTCGTGCCCGGTGAGCCGGTCGAGGTGCTGGCCGCACCGGCGGCCGCGCCGTGGATGAGGATCTCCGAGGCGGTCGACTACCTGCGCGCGGTCGCCCCGGAGCATGCCGTTCCGATCCATCAGGGAATAGTCGCCCCGGAGGCGCGCGGCATCTATTACGGTCGCCTCACCGAGATGACCGACACCGACTTCCGGGTGCTGCCGGAGGAGAACTCCACCCGGTTCTGAATCACCTTGCTGCGAAAGGCTTTCGATGAGTACCGCTGACCTCGAGCACCTGTTCGGCCTCACCGGCAAGACCGCGCTGGTCACCGGCGGCACCCGCGGCATCGGCATGATGATCGCCCGCGGTCTGCTGCAGGCCGGCGCCCGGGTCACCGTCAGCTCCCGCAAACCCGACGCCTGCGAGCAGGCCGTCGCCCAACTCTCGGAGTTCGGCGAGGTGCGCGGCATCCCGGCCGACTTGTCGCGTCAGGACGAGTGCAGACGACTGGCGAGCGAAGTGCTGGCCGGCACCGACGAGTTGCACATCCTGGTCAACAACGCCGGCGCGACGTGGGGCGAGCCGCTGGAGAGCTTTCCCGCTTCGGCGTGGGACAAGGTGCTCGACCTTAACGTGAAGTCGCCGTTCTGGATGGTGCAGGAGTTGGTTCCCGCGCTGCGCAAGGCGGGCACGCAGGACGACCCGGCCCGGGTGATCAATGTGGGCAGCATCGACGGTATTCACGTCCCGGTGTTGGCCACCTACTCGTATTCGGCCAGCAAGGCCGCCCTGCACCAACTCACCCGTGTGCTCGCCAAAGAGCTCGGCCCGCAACACATCACGGTCAACGCGGTGGCGCCGGGGCCGTTCCCGTCGAAGATGATGGCGGCGACCCTGGACGCCTTCGGTGACGCCATCGCGGCGTCGGCACCGATGCGGCGCATCGGCCGCGACGACGACATGGCCGGTATCGCGGTCTTCCTGGCCAGCCGCGCGGGATCCTACGTGAACGGGGCGATCATCCCGGTCGACGGCGGAATCGCGACGACGGCCTCCGGGTCCGGCTCGAGCCGCTGACCCAACTCACGCCGCTGACGACGCGGGACGGTCAGATCCCCAGCGGTACACCGCCGGTGCGCAACCCTGCATCAGGGCGAGGTCCACCACGTCGAGCATGGCTTGTCGCGGACCGGATTTGCGCAGTTGCCGCGCCGCGACGGCCACCCGGACGATTCCGCCGCGGCGCGCCGTCCGCTCGGCGGACAGCACCAGCGTGCGGCACCACCACGGTTCGGTGAGGAACCCCTCGCCGATGCCGAGCACCCGGCTGCGCACGGTCGAGCGGCTCACCAAATCGGTCATCCCGTGCAGGTCGGCAAGCAGACGAAACCCGTTGCGCGGCAGCGAGGTTACGGTGCCGGCCGACACCGTCCACCCCGGGGCGGCGAACAGCCGGGTCCGCAGTCCGACATGTTCGAGCACCCGGTCGGCGCCCATCAGCCGCAGGTTGGCCTCGTGCGCGGGCAGGGTCGCGAACTCCCCGCGCAGCCGCTTCGTCGCGGCCTCGTCGTAGCCGTGCAGGACCACCGCGTCCCCACCCGAGCGCCGGCTCCGCACCCAGTCGACGGTGGTCGGGTCACCCTCCAACCGATAGCCGTTCTTCAGCCGCGGCGCGACCAGCAGCGACACCGGGACACCGCGGCCGTCGAGCACCCGGCAGAACTCGTCGATGTCGGCCAGGGTCCGGTCGCAGATCCCGGACACCGAGACGATGAGCTGTCCAGCCACATCCGCAGTGTGGCAACCGCAGGTGTCGGGACGGTGTCGGTGATCAAGACGTCAGGCGTCCATCCGGTTCAGTGCGGGAGCACGGCCTCGATGGCGGCGACGACCTCGGGGGCGTCGGGCTCGGTGCGCGGCCGGAACCGGTTGACCACCTTGCCACCGGGGGCGAGCAGGAACTTCTCGAAGTTCCACTGCACGTCGCCGGCCTCCCCGCCGGCGTCGGCGGTCCTGGTCAACTCGGCGTAAAGCGGGTGGCGGTCGGCGCCGTTGACGTCGGTCTTGGCCAACAGCGGGAACGTCACCCCGTAGGTGGTGGAGCAGAACGTGGCGATCTCCTCCGGCGAGCCGGGTTCCTGTCCCATGAACTGGTTGCACGGAACCCCGATAACGGTCAGCCCACGGTCGGCGTAGTCGCGGGCCAACTGCTCCAGCGCGGCGTACTGCGGCGTGAGGCCGCACTTCGAGGCCACGTTGACCACCAGCACCGCGCGGTCGGCGTAGTCGGCCAGGGAGGTGGGCTTGCCGTCGAGGGTCGTCAGGGGAATGTCGGTCAGGCTCATGGGGCAGACGCTACCAAGGTGTGTTGCTCAGGCGCCCGACCGCTGCGGGCCGCTCGCTGAGCGCCCGTAGTGCTCGGGGTCGGCGGTCGCAAGCAGCCAGGAATACTGGAAGGCGGCTTCCTTCCAGCGCTCGTAGCGCCCGCTGATACCGCCGTGGCCGGCGGTCATCTGCGTCTTCAGCAACACCGGGTGCGCGTCGGTCTTGCTGTGCCGCAGTGCGGCAACCCATTTCGCGGGCTCGACGTAGAACACCCGGGTGTCGTTCAGCGATGTCATCGCCAGGATCGCCGGGTAGTCCTTGGCCTCGACGTTCTCGTACGGCGAGTAGGACTTCATGTAGAAGTAGACGTCCGGGTCCTCGAGGGGGTTGCCCCATTCGTCCCATTCGGTGACCGTCAGCGGCAGCGACGGATCCAGGATCGTGGTCAGCGGGTCCACGAAAGGCACCTGGGCGAGGATGCCCGCGAACAATTCCGGCGCCAGGTTGGCCACCGCGCCCATCAGCAGTCCCCCGGCGCTGCCGCCGAGGGCCACCAGGTTCTGCGGCCGGGTTCGGCCGGTGTCGACGAGGTGCCGGGCCACCGCGATGAAGTCGGTGAAGGTGTTCTTCTTCTCCAGCAGCTTGCCCCGCTCGTACCACAGCCGGCCCATCTCGCCGCCGCCGCGAACGTGCGCGACCGCGAACACCACCCCGCGGTCCAGCAGGGACAGCCGCGCGACGGAGAACCTCGGGTCCTCCGAGGACTCGTAGGCGCCGTAGCCGTAAAGCACTGTCGGAGCAGGGAAGTCGATGCCCGCCCGATAGATGAGAGAGATCGGGATCCGGGCCCCGTCCTCGGCCACCGCCCAGTCCCGGTGTTCCACGTAGTCCTCGCGGCGGTAGTCGCCGAGCACGGGTTGCTCGCGGAGCAGGGTGCGTTCCCCGCTGCCCAGGTCGATGTCGTAGATCCGCAGCGGCGTGACGAACGACGTGGCGGCGACCCGCAGTTTCGGGGCGTCCCAGTTCGGGTTGCCCGCCAGACCCGACGAGGTCAGCTCGGATTCGAAGTGGATCTCCTCCGGCTCGCCGTAACCGTCGCCGGCGGCGATCGGCCAGAGTTGGATGCGCGGCAACGCCTCCCGGCGGTAGCTCACCACCAGATGGTCGGCGAAGGCGTCCACACCTTCGAGTCGGACGTCGTCGCGGGCGGCGATCAGGGTCCGTTGCTTCGACGGGTCGGCAACCGGCGCTTCGGTCAGGGTGAAGTTCACCGCTCCGTCGTTGTGCAGGATCAGGAAACGGTCCTCGCCGCCGACGACGGCGTGTTCGACGGAGTATTCGACACCGTCGCGGCGGGGCAGCACCGTGGTGAAGGTCGCCGCGGGATCGGCGGCGTCGGCGTAGCGGATCTCCGAGGTCACCGCCGAACCGGCCGCGATGATCACGTAGGCGTTGCTCCGGGTGCGGCCCACCGCGACCCAGTACCGTTCGTCGGGTTCGTGGTAGACCGACTCGTCGGAGTCGGTCGAACCGAGCCGGTGCCGCCACACGGTGTCGGGGCGCCACGCGTCGTCGACGGTCGTGTAGTACACCGTGGCGTTGTCGGCCGCCCAGGTCACCCCCGATGCGATCCCGGCGATGACGTCCGGATAGAGCTCACCGCTGCGTAAGTCCTTGAACCGCAGGGTGTACCGCTCGTCACCGACGACGTCGACCGAGTAGGCCAGCACATGGCCGTCCAGACTCACACTGACGGCACCGAGGGAGAAGAAGTCGTGCCCGTCGGCCTCGACGTTCTCGTCGAGCAGCACCTGTTCGCCGGCGATCTCGGTGTGCTCGTCGAACACCGGAGGCGTCCAGTCGTCCGGATCGGCGACCGGGCACCGGCAGTGCACGCCGTACTGCCGGCCCTCGAAGCTGCGCCCGTAGTACCACCACTCGCCACGGCGGGTCGGCACCGACAGATCGGTCTCCTTGGTCCTGGACTTGATTTCGTCGAAGATCTTCTGCCGCAACGGCTCCAGGTACGCGGTCGCGTCATCGGTGTAGGTGTTCTCGGCTTCGAGGTAGGCGATGACCTCGGGATCGGACTTGTCGCGCAACCACTCGTAAGGATCAACGAAGACGTCGTCGTGATGGACGCGGTGGACGTCGGTCCGCTTGGCCGCGGGCGGTGTGGTCATGCCCGAGGTCCGATCCAGTCGGCGAAGGACAGGCCGGAAATGCGTTCGTAGGCCTCGATGTAGCGGGCGCGGGTGGCCGCGACGATGTCGTCGGGCAGCGGTGGTGGCGGCACCGAACCGTACCGGTCCCATCCGGACTCGGGCCCGGTGAGCCAGTTGCGGACGAACTGCTTGTCGAAGCTGGGTTGCACGACGCCCTGGGTGTAGGTGTCGGCCGGCCAGTATCGCGACGAGTCCGGGGTGAACACCTCGTCGGCCAGCACCACCCGATCGTCGGCGTCGACACCGAACTCGAACTTCGTGTCGGCGATGATGATGCCCTTGGTCAGCGCATGGTCCGCCGCCTGGGCATAGATCTGCAGGGTGCGCTCGCGCAGTTGGTTCGCGCGGACGGCGCCGACCAACTCGATCACCCGGTCGAACGAGATGTTCTCGTCGTGCTCACCGAACTCGGCCTTGGTCGCCGGGGTGAACAGCGGGGTGTCGAACTTGCTGGCCTCACCCAGCCCCGGCGGGAGCGGGATCCCGCAGACCGCGCCGCTTCGCTGGTAGTCCAGCAGCCCCGATCCGGTCAGGTAGCCGCGGGCCACGCACTCGATCGGCACCATCTCCAGCTGCCGCACCACCAGCGCGCGGCCCATGACCTCGGCGGGGATGCGCGGGTCGTCGGGCGGACCGGCGAGGTGGTTGGGCGCGTCGATGTAGTCGAAGAAGAAGACGCTCATCGCGGTGAGGATGCGGCCCTTGTCCGGGATCAGGCTGTCGAGGATGTAGTCGAACGCCGAGATCCGGTCGCTGGCGACGAAGAGCAGATGCTCGTCGTCGATCCGGT
>JAGQTW010000502.1 GCA_020438785.1 Mycobacterium sp.
CCGGTGCCGATGCCGGCGACGAAGATGTCGACCTGTCCGTCGGTGTCGGCCCAGACTTCCTCGGCGGTGGTCTTCTCGTGGATTGCGGGGTTGGCCGGGTTGGCGAACTGGTTCGCCGAAACGGCGTTGTCGGTCTCCGCGATGATCTGCTTTGCCTTCGCCACCGCGCCGGCCATTCCCTCGGAGCCCGGCGTGAGCACGATCTCGGCACCGTAGGCGCGCAACATCACCCGGCGTTCGGTGGACATCGTCTCCGGCATCGTGAGGATCACCCTGTAACCACGCGCGGCGCCGATCATGGCCAGCGCGATGCCGGTGTTGCCGCTGGTGGCCTCCACGATCGTGCCGCCCGGCTTGAGGTCACCGGACTGCTCGGCGGCGTCGATGATCGCGGCGCCGATCCGGTCTTTGACGCTGTTGGCCGGGTTGTAGAACTCCAGCTTGGCCACGATGTGAGCGTCGAGTCCCTCGGTCAACCGGTTCAGCCGAACGAGCGGGGTCCCCCCGATCAGCTCGCTGACGTTGTTGTAGATCTTGCCCATGGCTGGCCCTTCCTCATGGCGGGGATGACAGCACGCTGCTTCTGGCATTGTGCGTGATGCACTTTTCCCGTTATCAACCGGTGCACGCGCCGACAATTCCCGGGATGGCACGTCCTCGCCGCCAACCTCTAACGTGGCGGGTATGCCCGCCGATCCGACCTCAGGACCCGAAGCCCCGCCCGCCGACGAGTTGGCCTCCGCCGAAGCGACCCTGCGCGTGCTCCAACAGGCCGTGCACGGCATCGCGACCGACGATCTGGCCAAGCCGACCCCGTGCCGCGAGTTCGACGTCGCCGCGCTCACCGACCACCTGCTGAACTCCATCACCTCGATCGGCTCGGTCGCCGGCGCCGAGAGCCCGCGGCGCGACCCGGCCGACTCGGTGGAGCGTCAGCTCATCGCCGCCGCCCGCCCGGCCCTGGATGCCTGGCACCGGCGCGGGCTGGACGGCACCGTTCCGTTCGGGCCTGCCGAGGCGCCCGCCGCCGTGATGGCCGGCATCCTGTCGCTCGAATTCCTGGTGCACGCCTGGGATTACGCCACCGCGATCGGCAGGCCGATCCGCGCGCCGGAATCGTTGTCGCAGTACGTCATCGGCCTCGCCGAACGGGTCATCACGCCCGCCACCAGGGGCCGCGCCGGATTCGACGATCCGGTCGAGGTGCCCGACGACGCCGACCCGCTGGACCGGCTGGTCGCGCTGACCGGGCGTCGCCCGGCTAGTGCGAACTGATCCAATCCCGCGCGAAGGCCAGGAACGCGTCGTTCTCCTCCGGCGCCCCGATGGTCACCCGCACGCCATCGCCGGCGAACGGCCGCACGAACACCCGTGCGTTGGCCGACTGCTGGGCGAAGTCGACCGTCCGCTCCGCCAGCGGCAGCCAGACGAAGTTCGCCTGCGGCGGCGGCACGAGGTAGCCCAGCTGCCGCAGCACCTCGGTGACCCGGGTGCGTTCGGCGACGGTGGCGTTGGTGCGGGCGAACAGCTCGTCCTCGGCGGCCAGGGAGGCGATGGCCGCGGCCTGCGAGACCGTGGTCGCGTTGAACGGCACGTACACCTTGCCCAGCGCGACGATCACCTCCGGGTCGGCGATCGCGTAGCCGACCCGCAACCCGGCCAGGCCGTAGGCCTTCGAAAACGTGCGCAGCACAACGACATTGCTGTGCTTGCGGGCCAGGCCCAGGCTGTCGGGGACCAGGCCGTCACGGATGTACTCGACGTAGGCCTCGTCGATGCACACCATGATGTCGGAAGGCACCGCGGCCACGAAGCGATCCAGCGCGTCGGGGTCGACCACGGTCGAGGTGGGGTTATTCGGATTGCACACGAAGATCAGCCGGGTGCGCTCGGTGATGGCGTCCAGCATGGCGTCGAGGTCGAAGGTGTAGTCGCGCAGCGGAACGTGCACCGGGGTGGCGCCGGCCACCGTGACCTGCAGCGGGTACACCTCGAAGCTGCGCCACCCGTACATCACCTCGTCGCCGACGGTGCAGGTGATCTGGATCAGCTGCTGGGACAGGCTCACCGAACCACCGCTGACCGCGATGTGCTCCGGCGCGAAAGGCCCGTCCTTGCTCAAATGCTTGGCCAGGTGTTCTCGCAGTTCCACACAGCCGTTGTCCGGGTAGCGGTTGATGGTCTCGGCCGCCGCGGCGATCGCGGCCTTCACGCTGGGCAGCGGGCCCTGCACCGTCTCGTTGCTGGCCAGCTTGATCGCACCCGGCACCGTTTTACCCGGCGTATAGGCCGGAAGGTCGGCCAGTTCGGGTCGAAGGCGGGCGGTCATCGGCCCAATTGTAGGGGCCGTGGGCGCTTTGCCATTCCCTGTTCGGCCTGTGTACTCTCATCGATCGGCGGCTCCGGAGCCTCGCCAGGGCTCCGGTACGCTCAGGTGGTTCAGGAGGCGTGCCAGAGCGGCCGAATGGGGCTCACTGCTAATGAGTTGTCCCCCTCAAAGGGGACCGGAGGTTCAAATCCTCTCGCCTCCGCCGCGGCTGACCAGTCAGTCACGAACAATTGAACATCGGCGCCCGTAGCTCAACGGATAGA
>JAGQTW010000080.1 GCA_020438785.1 Mycobacterium sp.
CCGAAGAAGTACCAGGACATCTACCCGCTGAACTTCGACAACGATCCGGCCGGCCTCTACGACGAGGTGCTGCGGGTGGTTCGGCACTGGATGGACCACGGGGTGAAGATCTTCCGGGTCGACAACCCGCACACCAAGCCGCCGAACTTCTGGGCCTGGCTGATCGGTCAGGTGAAGTCCGTCGACCCCGACGTGCTGTTCCTGTCCGAGGCGTTCACCCGGCCGGCCCGCCTCAACGGGCTGGCCAAACTCGGCTTCACCCAGTCGTATTCGTACTTCACCTGGCGCACCGCCAAATGGGAGCTCACCGAGTTCGGTCAGCAGATCGCCCAGTACGCCGACTGCACCCGGCCGAACCTGTTCGTCAACACCCCCGACATCCTGCACGAGAGCCTGCAGCAGGGCGGCCCCGGCATGTTCGCGATCCGGGCCGTGCTCGCGGCGACGATGGGAACGTCGTGGGGGGTGTACTCCGGCTACGAACTCTTCGAGAGCCGGCCGGTGCGGGAGGGCAGCGAGGAATACCTCGACTCCGAGAAGTACGAGTTGCGGCCGCGCGACTTCGAGGCCGCGGTGGCCGAGAACCGCTCACTGGAGCCGTTCCTGCGCCGGCTGAACGAGATCCGCCGGGTGCACCCCGCCCTGTGCCAGCTGCGCACCATTCACTTCCACCACGTCGACAACGAGGCGCTGCTCGCCTACAGCAAGTTCGACCCGGTCACCGGTGACGCCGTCCTCGTCGTCGTCACGCTGAACGCGTTCGCCGCCGAGGAGGGAACGGTGTGGCTGGACATGCCCGCATTGGGTATGCACCCCTACGACCGCTTCTGGGTCCGCGACGAGATCACCGGAGAGGAATACCAATGGGGGCAGTCCAACTACGTCCGCATCACGCCGGCCCGGGCCGTGGCGCACATCCTCAACATGCCGCTGGTGCCGCAGGAGCAACGGGCGGCGCTGCTGCGCCGGGAATGACGGCAACGGAAGGATCGGAACACCGATGACGCGGTCCGAGAAGCTCACCAGCCCCTACCTGGCGCCCGACCCCGGAGAACTGGCCCGGTTGGTGGCCGGGGTGCACCACAACCCGCACAGCATCCTCGGCGCCCACGAGTACGACGACCACACCGTCATCCGCGCCCTCAAGCCGCACGCCACCGGGGTCGTCGCCCTCGTCGGCGGCGAGCGTCATCCGTTCGTGCACATCGATTCCGGCGTGTTCGCCGTCGCGCTGCCCTACACCAACCTGGTCGACTACCGGCTCGAGGTCAGCTATCCCGGCGGCGACGGCTCGCCCCACACCCACACGGTCGCCGACGGTTATCGGTTTCTGCCGACGCTCGGGGAGATGGACCTGCACCTGTTCGCCGAGGGCCGCCACGAACGGTTGTGGGAGATCCTCGGCGCGCATCCGCGGTCGTTCGCCACCGCCGACGGTGTGGTCGACGGGGTGTCGTTCGCGGTGTGGGCACCGAATGCCAAGGGCATCAACCTGATCGGCGAGTTCAACCATTGGGATGGGCACGACGCACCGATGCGGGTGCTCGGTTCATCAGGGGTGTGGGAGTTGTTCTGGCCGGGGTTCCCCGCCGACGGCTGCTACAAGTTCCGGGTGCACGGCGTCGACGGTTCGGTCACCGACCGGGCCGACCCGTTCGCCTTCGCCACCGAGGTGCCGCCGCAGACCGCCTCGCGGGTGTTCGTCTCCGACTACACCTGGAGCGACGGGGACTGGATGACCGGGCGCGCCACACAGAACCCGGTGTTCGCGCCGATGAGTACCTACGAGGTGCACCTCGGTTCGTGGCGGCCCGGATTGAGCTACCGCGAACTGGCCGAACAGCTAACCGAACACGTTGTCGCGCAGGGCTTCACCCATGTCGAGTTGCTGCCGGTGGCCGAGCATCCGTTCGGCGGATCCTGGGGCTATCAGGTGACGTCCTACTACGCACCGACATCGCGGTTCGGTTCGCCGGACGACTTCCGGTTCCTGGTGGACGCGCTGCACCGCGCGGGCATCGGTGTCATCGTCGACTGGGTGCCCGCGCACTTCCCCAAGGATGGCTGGGCGCTCGGCCGCTTCGACGGGACACCGCTCTACGAGCACTCCGATCCGCGTCGCGGCGAGCAACTCGACTGGGGCACCTACGTTTTCGACTTCGGCCGGCCTGAGGTGCGCAACTTCCTGGTCGCCAACGCGCTGTACTGGCTGCAGGAGTTCCACGTCGACGGACTGCGGGTCGACGCGGTCGCCTCCATGTTGTACCTGGACTACTCCCGTCCCGTCGGCGGCTGGACCCCGAACATCTACGGCGGCCGGGAGAACCTGGAGGCCGTGCAGTTCCTGCAGGAGATGAACGCGACCGTGCACAAGATCGCACCCGGCATCGTCACAATCGCCGAGGAGTCCACCTCCTGGCCGGGCGTGACCCGGCCGACCAACCTTGGCGGGCTGGGCTTTTCGATGAAGTGGAACATGGGTTGGATGCACGACACCCTGGACTACATCGGCCGCGATCCGATCTACCGTAGCTATCACCACCACGAGATGACGTTCTCGATGCTCTATGCCTTCTCCGAGAACTATGTGCTGCCGATCAGCCACGACGAGGTGGTGCACGGCAAGGGCACGCTGTGGGGCCGGATGCCCGGTAACGACCACGTCAAGGCCGCCGGACTGCGCAGCCTGCTGGCCTATCAGTGGGCACATCCCGGCAAGCAGTTGCTGTTCATGGGTCAGGAGTTCGGGCAGCGCGCCGAATGGTCCGAGGAGCGTGGGGTCGACTGGTATCAGCTCGACGAGAACAGCTTCTCGGGCGGCATCCTGCGCTTCGTCGCCGACCTCAACAGCATCTACCGTCAGCGCCCCGCGCTGTGGAGCCAGGACACCCGCCCCGAGGGCTACTCGTGGATCGACGCCAATGACTCGGCCAACAACGTGTTGAGCTTCCTGCGCTACGGCGCGGACGGCTCGGTGGTGGCGTGCGTCTTCAACTTCGCTGGTTCCGAGCACACCCGGTACCGGCTCGGCCTCCCCCACGCGGGCACCTGGCGCGAGCTGCTCAACACCGACGCAACGGCCTACAACGGCTCTGGGATCGGTAACTTCGGCGCGGTGGAGGCGACCGACGAGCCGTGGCACGGCCGCCCGGCATCGGCGCTGCTGGTGCTGCCGCCGATGTCGGCGCTGTACCTGGAACCGGCCTAGCGGCGCTCAGCCGCCGCCCTCCACGCCGAGCGCCCAGTGTGCGGATTCATCCGCGGCACGCCGCCGCGGGCGTATCAGAATGCACGCTCGGCGCGGTGGCTCAGTACAGCGCGTTGGCGAGGTTGCGCCGGCCCGCGATCACGTCGGGGTCGGCCGGGTCGAACAGCTCGAACAGCTCGATCAACCGGGTGCGCACGCGGGTGCGGTCGTCGTCTGCGGTGCGCCGGACCAGCGCGATCAACCGGTCGAAGGCCGCGGTGATGTCCTGGTTGAGGATCTGGACGTCGGCCGCGGCGAACGCCGCGTCGATGTCATCGGGGGCGGCATCGGCCACCGCGACGGCATCCGGCGGAACAGAGGTTGCCCGCTCCAGGAAGCCGATCTGGCGCAGCGCGCCCTTGGCCTCGGCATGGTTCGGGTCCGCGTCGAGGATCGACTGGTAGGCCGCCGCGGCGGCCGGGAAGTCCCCGGCGTCGAGGTGGTCGCGGGCCTGGGCGACCGCCGGGTCGACCTGCTCCTCCTCGGCCTCCCCCTCGCCGCCGCCGAGCTTGCCCGCGGTCGCCGCCAGCAGGGAATCGATCCACCGGCGCAACTGCTCGGGCGGCTGCCCGCCCTGGAAGCTGGCCAGCGGCTGCCCGCCCGCCAGCGCCACCACGGTGGGCACCGCCTCGATGCCGAACATCTGCGCCAGCCGCGGCACCACGTCGACGTTGACGGTCGCGAACGACCACTTCCCGGCGTCGGCCTCGGCCAGTCCCCCCAGCGCGTCGGCCAGCTGGATGCAGGCCTCGCTGCGGGGCGACCACAGCAGCACCACCACCGGAACCTGGCTGGACCGGACCAGCACCTCGGCTTCGAAGTTGGCCTCGGTCAGCTCGATTCC
>JAGQTW010000503.1 GCA_020438785.1 Mycobacterium sp.
TGATCATCCCGAACTCGGTGATGCGCTCGGACAGCGGTTCCTCGGTGAGCCCGCCGGTGACCAGGTTGAGTCGCCAGCGGTGTAGGCGGGTCTGCATCGCGTCGAGTGCCAGGAACCGGAACGCCCGCTGCCACTTGGTGCCGGTGCCATTGTCGGCCGGTTCCGGTTCGCCCTGGAAGAAGCCGTCCAGCACGATCTCGTCGCCGTCCTCGTAGGCGTTGACGAAGTGCAACACGTAGGTGGGATCGGCCTCGAACCACTGAATCTCGCCCCCGCCGCGGCGGGGGAGCACCCCGAACCGGGACGGGATGTCGCGGTGGAAGCGGGCCATGTGGATGTCGCGCTCAAGCATCTCGGGTTCCCAGAACAGCGGGAAGTCGTTGAGAATGGCGTAGTTTCGGGTGAACGCCATATCGTGAGGCAGCCGCGGCCCGGGCAACGGGACGTCGACGTAGTGCACCAGGTCGTTGTTCGCGTCCACCACCCCGTAGTGCATGTAGGGCGCCGACTTGGAGTAGTTGAAGAACAGCAACTCGTCGGTGCGTTCGTCGACCTTGGGGTGAGCCGACACCCCCCAGTCGAACGGGAAGCGGCCGTTCCAGTCCTCCTTGCCCAGCGTCTCCGCGGTGAGCGGATCGATGCGGTACAGGTCCCCGCACTGGTAGAAGCTGCTCAGGGCGGTCCCGCGGTGTACCACCACATCGGTGCTGGAGGAGTCCTTGAGCAGGGTGCGCGCGCCCCAGCCGTGATCGACCTTCGCCAGCGAGAGCGGCTCGGCCAGGCCGGGCCAGAGTGGACCACCCGCGGCGTTCTCGGCCTCGAAACCGTCGGTACGTACGAACCTGTTGCGGTAGAACGCCTTTCCGTCGCGGAACCCGACGACGTGCAGCATGCCGTCCCCGTCGAAGGGGTGGTAGGACTTCAGTGCGGGGTGCAACGGGTTCTCGGTGTTGCGCAAGTACACCCCGTCCAGGTCGGCGGGGATCTCGCCCTCGACGGCGGTCAGGTCGTCGGCGCGCCACTCGGTGGCCTGCGGGCGCCACGGCCCGGTGCGGTAAGGATGATCGTCGTCATCCGGCAGTGTGGACAGAAACTTGCCGACAACCTCGACATGCATCAGGCGGCCTCTCCGGGTCCGATCACGAAACTGACAGCGGTGGCGGTGCTGCCGCCCACGTTGAGCGTGCCGAACCGGCGCGCTCCTTCGACCTGATATTCACCGGCGAGCCCGCTGACCTGTTTGGCCCCGTCGAGCACCATCCGGATGCCGGTGGCCCCGACCGGGTGGCCGCCGCCGATCAGGCCTCCACTCGGGTTGATCGGCAACCGGCCGCCGATCTCGATCTCGCCGTTCTCGATGGCCTTCCACGATTCCCCGGGCCCGGTGAGGCCGATGTGGTCGATGGCGAGGTACTCGGTGGGGGTGAAGCAGTCGTGTACCTCGAACCCGTCGACACCGTCGAGGTCGACCTGGGCGCGGTCGAGTGCGTCGCGCACGGTGGCGCGCAGGTGCGGCATGACATAGGGATTGCCGGCGTCGCGGTCGAGTTTCTGGCGCAGGCCGAGGCCGACGGTGTGGTGTCCCCAGCCCTCGATCCGGCCGATCGGGCGGACCCCCGGGTGCTCGCGAAGAAAGTCGTCGTTGACCAGGACCACACCCGAGCCGCCATCGGTCATCTGGCTGCAGTCGTAGCGGCGGATCCGCCCCTCGGTGCGCGGGTTGATCTCGTCGTCGCCGCCCAGCGCCTTCAGGTCGGGCACGTCCCAGTCCCGGGTCTGCGCATTGGGGTTGCGGCGGGCGTTGGCGAAATTCAGCGCGGCGATCGCATGCAGGTGGGCTTCATCGATGCCGAACCGGCGGTCGTACTCGTCGGCGATTTCGGAGAACATCGACGGCCACAGGAACTTTGCCTCGGCACCCTCGTGGCCGGTCCAGGCCGCCGCACCGAGGTACGCAGCCCCGGTGTCGCCGGGCACCGTCTTCTCCAACTCGAGCCCGACCACAAGTGCGGTGTCGTAATTGCCTGCCCGCAGGTCGGCCATTGCCGCGATGATCGCGACACTGCCCGATGCGCACGCTGCCTCGTGCCGGCTGGACGGCTTGTCCCACAGTCCCTCGTGCACGGTTGCCGGCATCGCCCCGAGGTGGCCCTGGCGGGCGAACAGTTCCCCGAATGCGTTGGCGACGTGCACCACCTCGATATCGGTGGCGTCGATCATCGACTCGGCGAGGGTGAGGTCGACCACTTCGGTGGTGAGGGCGGCGAAGTCGGAACCCTCGCGAGTGAGGTTGCGTGCGAAGTCGCTCTGATAGCCGCCGAGAATCCAGACGTTTCCAGCCACGAGCCCGAAGTTACTACAGCTAAGAGAGTAAGCGGGCCGGAATTGTCCGAGTGGGCTATTTACGGGTAGGGCATTATGTACACCGGGGGCGGTCCCGTCGGCTCTTGGTCTGAACCGATGGGACCTGGGCAAGCGTGATTGTCGACAATCACGCTGGCTTGGACCGGAGCATTGCCCGGCCCGGGGGTCTGCAAACACACGTTGTCTTGCGCTCGGTCATGACGGCGGCCGGTGGCGGAGACCCGTCGGCAGCAGGTGAGGAACAGGTCTCATGGCTTCCAATAATGAACGGTCCAACCACGAACTCGCGATGCGGATGGCCGAACTGGCCCGGGCTACCGCGCCACCGCGCAGTATCGACGAGGTCCTGACCGGGGTCACCGCCGCCGCCGTGGAGATGATTCCCGGTACCGACACCTGCGGGGTCCTGCTGATCGGCAAGGGTGGCAAGTTCGAATCGCTCTTCGGCACTTCGGATTTGATCTACAAGCTCGACGAACTCCAGGAGCAGTGCAACGAAGGTCCGTGCGTCACCGCGGCCGTCGACGAACTGATCGTGCGCACCGACGACTTCACCCGCGAGCGGCGCTGGCCCAAGTACAGCGCGGCGATCGCCGATCTCGGTGTGCGCAGCGGGCTGTCGTTCAAGCTGTACACCGGAGCGCAGACCGCGGGTGCGCTCAACCTGTTCGGCCTGCAGCCGCACGCGTTCAACGGTGAGTCCGAGGCCATCGGCTCGGTGCTGGCCGCCCACGCCGCGTCGGCAATTCTGGCCAGCCGCCACGGCGAGCAGCTCGAGTCGGCGCTGAACACCCGTGACACGATCGGGCAGGCCAAGGGCGTGATCATGGAGCGCTACGACGTCGATGCGATGCGCGCATTCGAGATGCTGCGCGAGCTGTCCCAGACCAGCAACACCCGGCTGGTGGACATCGCCGACCGGGTCATCGCGACTAGGGGCGAGTAGCCGGCGCTACTCCTGGTTGAGCAGCGGCGGTCCGCACCGTTCCCGCATGTCTGCCAGGGGTTGACGGATGCTCTGGACCTCGGCCTTGATCTGGGGGTTTGCGTTCAGGTAGTCCTGCACGACGGCAGGCACCTCGTCCACCGGCTGACCGGCGAGGCCGGTCATGAACTCGTTCACATCGGGATGTGCGAACAGATAGGCCGAGGTCGCCGCCTGCACACCGGCGGAGATGCCGGCCCGGTCGGCGGCCGTGCAATTGGGCGCGGGATCGGCGAGCGCGGCGGGCGAAGCGCCGAGGGCTCCTACGACACCGCCCAGCGCGAGAATTCGGACGAGCGTGCGATTGGTGACACGAATCACGTTGAGACTCCTCGAAAGTAGTTGGGGGAGCGGGGATCGGAGGCGGCTAGTTTCTGCCGCCGCCGATGCTGATCCCGCCGCCACGACCGAAGTCGAGATAAAGGCCCGGATCGTAGTTGTCGTAATAGCTGCACGTGTAGCCGTTGCACGGGTACGGGTTGTAGGTGGGGCGCGGGGGCGCGGAGCCGCCCCGCACGGTGCCGGTACTGGAGCACAGCGTGGATCCGCCGCTGTAGTTGCAGTCGGCCGCGGCGGGCGCGGCCACCCCGATCCCGACGGCGGCCGCGGTCAGTGCGAAAACCGGTATCAGGTGTAGTCGTAGGCGCATCGTCGGATTTTACGGTTCCGACATCGAGTTCCGTGCCGTTTACCGTTGCTCGAGCACGCCGGCTGGTGCCCCTGTTCAGAGTCGGCTGATGGTTGA